>DATBGR010000125.1:0-2459 GCA_036557905.1 Nitrososphaeraceae archaeon
CATCTAATAGTATCTTTGCACACCTATCCTTGGGAAACCCGAAGATCCCTGAACTTATCGCTGGCATCGAGATGCTTTTGAACCCTTTATCTGCAGCAAGTTTCAGACAACTTTGAACTGCTTTTCTTAACTTCTTATCTTCATTTCCTCGGCCCATTCTAGGACCAACAGCATGTATCACGGCACTACACGGTAATTTTCCTGATGTCGTAATTACTGCAGAACCAACTTCAACATAACCTATCTTATCGCTCTCTTGTTGTATTATCGATCCTCCTTTTTTCACAATTGCACCTGCCACGCCTGCACCATGTTTTAAGTATGAGTTAGCAGCATTGACTATAACATCCACATTTCTTTCTGTTATATCTCCTTTTACAAGCCTAATAATTTTGTCATTATCGAGTCTTAACTCATCTATTGTACTCATAACAAAGTACAATGAATATAGTAACTTAAATCTACTTCAAATTACTAATTTTAATGATTCATTCCTTTCAGATTTATCCACTAATTGAAATCTCCTATACTTAATGGCCAGTTTATTGTTACCGCAAATTCTCATGATGAGGAACAGCTTATTAATATGAGGACTAAAACTAAGGTAACGAATCTCAGTCTATGAGGTAAGTGTAAATAGATTGAATTATGATATAAGATATAACAATTAGAATCAATATTCTTTTGATCCTCATAGTTCCAATGTTTGATAGTATACTGACAGTGAGGTCATTGTAATACATAACAATCTATACAGTATCGTGATATATATGAAGTATATCAAAACACTGCAGCTTCAATACATCTTGAAGCCTGTTAATTAGTTACAATAAGTAGCAAATCTATTGTACTGAAGATGACAGAAGACGATGGTGAATAAAAAGAAGAAAGGTTTGGCCTTTTTTATTGTACTGCTCCAAAGCTGGCCCCTGTTGCATTTGTAGGCTGTTCTAAAGGCGGCAATTTCTTTTCTTTCAGAACTTGATCCAGCAGATTTGTGTCGAATATTCCTGACAGATCAGGGCGTTGTTTACCAAGATACCCTACATCAAATGCATTATTTGCAGACTGCAATAATTGTAACTTTAGAGGATCATAGGTAAACTCTATTCTAGATAAGCTTGCTTTTAACTCATCTGCTGGTATTGCTTTTCCAGTAATTTTCTTGATCCCATCATTTAGTAAATTGGCAGCTTGTTCCTTATGGCTATTAATCCATAGTGTTTCATTCACATTGGCAGCTAGCAATTTCTTTATGACATCGGGGTTTTTTTGAATATAATCTGTGCTTGCTACCAAATTGTTAGTTACAAATTTCCCCTGTGGCCACAAATCCCTTTCATCTAGCAATATCTTTCCTCCACCTTCCTTTACCAATCTAGCCCCCCATGGTTCTGGAACCCAAGCTCCATCTAGCTGTTTCTTCTGGAACAGGGTTAGAGTATCTCCATTTGATACAGGAACAACGGTTACATTTCCACCATTTTCTGTAGTTTTATATCCATGATCTAAAAGATATTTTCTCAATGCTACATCTTGTGTATTTCCAAGCTGAGGTGTGGCAAACTTCTTGCTGGCAAAATCCTTAGTAGAGGTAATACCGGAGTCGTTTCGAACCACAAACACAGCTCCCCCACTTGCAGCCCCGGAAATTATTCTTAAATCCTTACCTCCCGAGGCTACATAACCATTAATTGCAGGATTGGAGCCAACGTAAGTGGCATCTATCCTCTTTGCCAGGAGAGCCTCTATAGCTGATGGTCCTGCATTAAAAGTAGTTGGCTGAAGGTCAATATTGTCTCCTAACTGTTTTTTAAAGTCGTCTGTTTGAATTCCTATAACTGCTTGAGCGTGGTTAACATTAGGAAAATATCCTAATCTTAATACCTTTTTTTGCGGGGAGGCTACTTGGGCATAAGCATAGTTGTTATTATTATTATTATTATGATGGTATGTGAGTGATGAGAGTATGGGCGTTGAGGAAATGATAAGTGCTGCTGCCACTATTGTTGCTATGATCGAACCCTTTGTTATTTGAGTGCAATTAGTATTTTTAGTCGTTGTTGGACTTGTTAACTGTGATGCCTTTTTTAATTTCATCTGTCAAAATATTGTAATTATAGATATATGATTGCTTTTTATTATGTAGAAAATGTTGATATATGCAATATTTTCATGTATGCTATTACAAAAATAAAACCTAAAACATATAAATGAAAACAAAAAATAGTTTAAACTGGGGATTCATTTCTGAATGTAAAATTAAAAATATTCAGGTTTTTGGATTCACTTTAGATATGAAACCAAATGCATATTCAAAACGAAGTCGCAAGCAATTTGTCTGCATTACTGATGTTCAACCATTGTCTAGTACAATGATTATATCATAGATTAACAATATGTGATGAGTTTGTAAATATAACCCAGCTGATTTAGTAAAGTAGTAATTATAGATATTA
>DATBGR010000126.1:0-2037 GCA_036557905.1 Nitrososphaeraceae archaeon
TTACATAGACAACGAAAGGTGGGTCATATGTATGTAAGTTTCTCGCTAATACGTAGAGCCACAGTATTAACATTAAAGAATGGGATAAAGGATGAACTACTTGATATGTCCCATGATGAGGTTCCGAAAACACAAAGAGCACTAGTCTTTCAAGGAGGAGGTGCGCTTGGAGCATATGACGCTGGAGTCTTTAGTGCATTATATGAAAAAATAGGCCAAAAAGAAGGATTTGATAAATTATTTGATATTGTCGCTGGAACCTCTAGTGGCGCAATGAATGGGGCCATATTGGTGAGTCACGTTATAGAAAATAAAACATGGCAGGGAAGTCAAGACGAACTGAGTGATTTTTGGAGATACGTTTCTACAGATGTAGATTTAAGGTATTGGTATCCATATGCTCCTACCAGCAAGGATTGGGTTTCACAATGGAATATCCAGAAACAGTTATATCCAAATTTAGCTTCAGGCGAAAGCGCTAGGAGATATTATTCTACAAAACAATTCTTGTGCTCTGGAGTTCCACATGTCTACTTGCCTCAATTTTCTACACCATGTCAACCATTCAATGGACCTCCAAGAGCAGATTATAAATTCCTTGACAACTTTAGCGTCCCAGTCAATAATACTTGGTATATCTATACAAATCAACCTTTGAAAGAAAGCTTGGCAAGATTCGCAAAGTTTCCAATCGCAACAAGCTTCGATCGAAAACAACCTAGACTTTTGCTAGTTAGTGTAGACGTACAAGAAGGAGCAGTAGTAACGTTTGATAGCTATCCTAAGAATGAGAATGGCATTATAAGGAAGAGTTGGTATGGCAATTACGACAGCAAGAATGGGCGCCATGAATATACAATAAGCTATTCCGATGGCATAAGGTTAGATTATGCTGTGGCAAGTGGTTCATTTCCGATAAACTATGATTATACAAAGATAGCCGATGTTAACAGATTAGATAGTATAGGTAATTCTGCTTCTCATAAAGTCACACGTTATTTCTGGGACGGGGGTATTCTTAGCAATACTCCATTAAGGGAGTTAATACAATGGCATAAAGACTATTGGTATCGGGTAATGGGCAAAGAAGCAGATAATGCTGCAGTTCCAAATTTGGATGTTTATATTGTAGATGTATGGCCCACCCGAGAAG
Organism: Nitrososphaeraceae archaeon; assembly: GCA_036557905.1. Classification (GTDB taxonomy): domain Archaea; phylum Thermoproteota; class Nitrososphaeria; order Nitrososphaerales; family Nitrososphaeraceae; genus JARBAU01. Next base: position 1,154 of record DATBGR010000126.1, read on the forward strand.
AAAATATTCCGTTGGATCATGATGGTGCATTAGATAGAAAAGAAGATTTACTCCTGAATGATAAAACCGACTATGATCAAAAAGTGGCGGATATAGTATCAGATTATATCACATTATTCCACAGAACAAGAGAAGTTGCACTCAACTATATTAAAGGCCAAAACGAAAAGAAATCATTCCAGACTGATCTTGATAAATTGTTAACAAAAGAAGGTACAAAAAGTAAACATCGTACAGGACAACCTAGGCAGTATAAGGATTTAATAAATGGAAGATTCGATATAAAGGTCACACGAATAGAAAGAACAAAAAATGTCGGATATGATATTTGTAACAAGGCAATGGATTACTCTATGCAAACTATACAGCAATTAATACAAGATGGATATGACGACGCTATAGAACAAATCAAATAACTTCTCAGTAGGTACCAAGCAGGTCCGACAGTCTCAATTACGGGTTCGACTACAGGGATCTTTAATGATACCACTGATACTTATAGTGCAGCCACCACAGATGCTATAAACTATCAAATCGTAACTGCATCGGCAGGAACATCGATTAAGATCGCGTTCATTGCAGTTTGGGGAAACATCTCTGCAGCAGCAGCCTATAAGGGTCAGAATTTCAGGAATATTCCAGGCATACTGACCCCCAGACTCATCTCCTTCGGTTCTGCAAATCCGGTATTTCGATAGGACCAGTTGCAGGGTTACAAGTATGGGTCAAAAACGGTGCTCCAGCACGGTGAGTCTAGTATGCGAATCAAGATTAATGCAGGATGTTAGTCGTCGTCTCGGCGGTTCAGCTCACTCCTGTTACTGCCTATAAACATTTCAGAATGGTATCACCTATGAAGCCGCCCTTCACACCAAACTTAGATA
>DATBGR010000127.1:0-14929 GCA_036557905.1 Nitrososphaeraceae archaeon
AAATTTAGCTGCATTATCCAAGAGATTTAGCAGGACTTCGGTAATCCTCTCCTCATCAGCAATAACAAATAGTACGTCCTCAGTCGAAGCTTTCGAAAAGTCCTTGGTGAACTTGTTATAAATGACCTCACTACCTTTGTAGGTACCTGGTAATAAAGAGGCATTGTGTTGGAATTCATCGACTAGGCTTAACACTAGCTTTTTTAAATCAAATCTCTTCTTGTTCAAATACAAGGCATGGCTTTCAATTCTAGTCACCTCCAAGAGATTCTTTGTTAACCTATGGAGTCTAACTGCATTTCTATATGCGGAATCAATTAGCCCGCCCCTTTTTTTATCGGTATTGTCATATTCCGAGTCAGCCTTTGCCAGTTCAAGATAGCCCAGAATGGATTGTATGGGTGTCTTGAATTCATGAGCAGCTATATTTACGAATTCATCTTTCATTTTATCAAGCCTCATCAGCTCTTCGTTTTGTAGGCATGCATTCCATAATAAATCAAAGAACATTTTGAACGAGCTGACGCTTGCTTTGCTATTAGAATAAAGGGCAAATCCTATCGCTTTGGTGAAATCATTTGCTCTTGGGTCTTTAACTTCTACTCTTAACATCTTTAGATCGTCTACTATAAATATGCCAGAAGACGTACTTTTGCCAGGTATAATTTTTATCTCGGGAGCTTGATCAATAATGTTTCTGACAATATCTGAGTTTACATCGGATAGAGGACAGATAATTCTTATTTTTGCGTTCCTTTGTCGCGAGGCCTGAATCAAGAGATTGACTAGGCCAATCTTTTGTAGTCTGACCAAGGCCTTATCATTTGGTACAAGGTACAGGATTTCCCTGCGTGGAGATTTAGCCAAATTCAGTAAGATTTCTTCGGTATTAGCGGGATCTGATATTACTTTAAAGAACTCTGCATCTTCCCCAGCTTTTTTCACAGAACTGGTGTGGCTTTTTTCTGATGACGAATTCAGGGCAATATCGCTTGATTTGACATCAACAGGCAATGTATCTCCAGGTACAAGTTAGAATAGCCATAACTAAAAGTGTTCTGATTTCGGTTCTCGAGTCTATATACAGGTCAATTATTGGAAATGTACAGTCATCGAATTACCTTCTGATAATTCAGGGTAAAATATAATATAACGTAAAGGAAATTTGACTTCAGTAGTACAATTGCCTCAGATTTCAGAGGTGTTGGGTTCATCCACCAGCACTCACAATACTAATCTACATTTTGTTTGAATTTGAGTACTTTAGCGTAATCCAGATTATTTTCTATTGCTGGGATCTCAGACCAGGACCAGCCATCTTGAGTCGTGAGAATTTGTTGTTCTACGAGAACTGAAAAACTTATCGAGTCTGTATCCCTTAGATTCCTCCCAGTTGTATTGATATCCTACTAATAATATGACGCTAAATCAAAGTGATCTTCATCTAATTAGGGTCCAAACTCTTTGATCATTGTAATTGTGTTGGAATCCGAATTTGCGACATATATGCTATTATTTATCGGATTAAAGCTTATTCCAATTGGAGTTTTTCCTACTGGGATTGTATTTGTAACTGAATTCGAGGAACCATTTATCACAGAGATGGTTCCAGATACAGAATTAGCGACATATACCCTCCCATTTTCTTGATTATACGCTATACCGACAGGTGCTGAGCCCACAGGGACTGTTCCAACTATGGTATTGGTTGTAGTGTTAAAAACAGATACAGTGTTTGATCCAGTATTGCTTACGTAGACTAGTCCATTAGCTGAATTATATACCAATGCTGAGGGCATGATCCCGCCTGAAGACAGGGTCTTTATTGGGCTATAGTTTGTGGCATTCATTATTGATATAGAATTTGTTCCCTTGTTGGTAATGTAAATTGCATCATTATCTGGATCAAACGTCACTGCGGACGGATTAAAGAAACCCTTCAGATAGCCTTTAACTTGATTGTTTGTTCCATTAATTACTGAAATTGTGTTAGCTCCTGTGTTAACTGCGTATATCGTATTATTTATGGAATTAACAGCTATGCCACTAGGACTATTACCTGGAGACTTGCCCACCGCAATAGTATTCACAACTTGATTCATAGTCCCGTTAATTACCGATAGGGTATCGGATAAGAGATTTGCAGCATATACAAAGCCATTAGCAGAATTGTACTCTATTGCTTGAGGGTTGTTTCCCACAGCAAGAGATCTCACGATAGTGTTAGTCGAGCTATTTATTACCGAGACTGTGCCGGTTGTGTTGAATTTACCGAAGTTGGTAACATAGACATTTCCATTGCTAGTATCTGTTGTAACCCCGTACGGGGAGAAGAAACCGGAAATGTTAGTAATTATTGGTCGAGTAACTACTATAGGTAAAGATTGAGATATGCCTTCGTTATTGATAATGCAAACCTTTGTTTGTCCAGACTTTATATTGCCGTTGCAATCATTAGAATAATCTACTGTATACCCGGACTGGGTTTTTTCTGTAACACTATAGCTGCCTGGATATATTGAGACTGATACACCACTATCTGATTTGCCCGCAAATGATCTTGGAGAAGGATTATTTCCGTGTACTGTGATGGTAAAATCTGATGGTCTCTTGTTTAATGAACCTTGATTGTTGTTATCTACATTTTTTATAACTATTAACTTGGAGGTCGGCCCTGGCTCTTGATATACATTTGTAATGTTACATTTTCTAACAGAGTTGGGAGTAGCATTTCCTGAACAATCTCTTGAATAGTCTGTAGAGTATCGTGAGGTTGGGCCTGTTTCTGTAACAGTATACCGGCCTGGTCTCAATTCTACATTCGTTCCAGACGATCTTCCATAGAAGGAACTGGGCGAGGGATTATTTCCGTGTACTGTGATGGTAAAATCTGATGGTTTTTTGGTACCCCCTCCATCATTGATTACTTTCTTGGTCACAACTAGTTTTGATAAGATACCAGGGATGACTGGATTGTACTTGTTTACTATAGTACAATTATTCGTTTCACCTGCCCTTATATTCCCGCTGCAATCTGCAGAATAGCTTGGTGTGTATCTTCCTGGTACATAATTAGAGGATACTGGGCCTGTTTCGGAGATTTGATACCTTCCAGGTTGTATTGTTACTGTAGAACCAGCTGAACTTCCGGGAAATGATCGTGGGGATGGATTATTTCCATCAACATTGATTGTAAAGTCTGATGGTCTATTGTTACCTCCACCAGTGTTATCTACCCGCTTTGTAACTGTTATTTTTCCAGTGGTTATAGGTGGTGGGACAGGCTTGTTGAATACATTATTTATAGTACAAGTCCTCTCCTGGCCTGGATTTATTGAACCAGAGCAACCTGATGATGGATTTGAAGTATAACCAGATGGACCAGTTTCTGAAACTGAATATCTGCCTCTGCTTAATTCAACTGTTGTACCGGAAGAGCTACCAGGAAATGATCGTGGGGATGGATTATTTCCATCAACATTGATTGTAAAGTCTGATGGTCTATTGTTGCCGCCGCCTTGATTGCTAATAGTTTTTCTAACGTTAAGTGTTCCCGTTCCGCTGTTTTCTGGAGGCACTGGGACTAATGGAGGTCTTGTAGGCGGACTTTGATTATCTGTCTCATTTCTTTGATTGCTATTGCTAGATCTCGAGCTCCTATCATCTCCATCTCGTGAAGATCCTCCTGATGTTCTGCGGTCAGAAGGTTTTGCATAACTGGTATTAAAGGCACCGTTACTCGTAAGTGTAGAAATGAACAATATAGCGCAAACCGAGAATAATATTAGCAACAGAACAACACGATTGCTTTGTGAATGCAAACTAGGCATAGTATGCTAATCTCCGCTATCATCATGCTTATTAATAAACTTGTTTTACCACTTTACACATTTTTAAGTACTAATTTACCCATCTTGTCTTTAGGCCAGGTGTGAATCCTTTTGAATTTATTATAGAGGTTATATTTCTTTCAGCATCAGGCGTGCTATCCCCTGGCCCGCTATTTTTTGCAAACCTCATCTATGGAAGTAAACAAGGATTCCGCGGTGGGATAAAAATGGCAATAGGACATACTGTCGTTGAGCTCCCGATAATAATAATACTCTCACTAGGCCTGATCAATTTCTCTGCATCTAATTTCGAGCACGAGGCTGGTCTGAGAATTATTGGGTTTTTGGGTGGCATAGCTATCGTATGTTTTTCCGTGCTACAAATTCGTACTATAATTACCACGAAAAAGAATAGCACCACCAATCGATCTAATCGGTTTGGAAATGTAACGAAATATGCGCTTCATGACAAACCAATTCTAAGTGGTATTGTATTTAGTCTGCTCAATCCATTTTTTCTAGTTTGGTGGTTTACTGTTGGATTAAAACTGATTTCTGATTCGATTTCTTTATTTGGTATCCTCTTAGGAAGCGCAGCTATATTTATTTTTCACATTTGGATGGATTATGCGTGGCTTGGGGGTACTTCCTTTTTGGCTGGCAAAGGGATATCTATACTTGATGTGCGGTATTACAAAATAATTCTCTTGGTTCTAAGCATGGTTCTTGTTATATTTGGTTTGTATTGGGTATTATTGGATGCATTTTAGAATCAATAAAAAGATACTCTTTTGTACGCAATTTCTAGTATTTCCATATACCGAATTTTTGATATTTTGGTTTCATGTAGATAATGACGAACCCATCATTTTTCGGCACAGATACTAAGATCATGATTTCGTGACCCTTACAGAAGACAGAATAAGAAGTTAATGAAGCATTTGAATCTAACCATTCGCATGACAGGAAAGTACTTGTATGCCACTATTTACTCATCTTGACATAATATTTGTGTCACTGATTTATTCTATAACTAGATGTGTGAAATCGTATAAGTCTATGCTGAAAAGTATCTTTTATTCCTAGAATAAAATGGACAAATGTTTATATTTCTGTTACCAGTAAATAATATTTGTCGATGAAAGAATTATCAATTTATATTCCTCATGAAAAACTATTCGAAGTGACAGAGATTCTTCACAAGCACAATGTCATGGGCCTTACTTTCTCAGAGGTTATGGGTTCCGGACGCACTAAAGCTGATCCTATACCTGAAGTGGTTCGGTCTTACATGTCCGGAAAAATGATAATCCCAGAATTCGTGAAAAGGTCCAAAGTGGAAACGATTGTGTCAGATTCAGCAGTCAAAGTGATCGCCGATGATATTATGAATAACTTGAAAACAGATAAGCATGCACATGGTTATGTCTTTGTCAAGGATGTTACAGATGCTTTTGATATATTGACAAAGGTTCAGGGAGAACAAGTATTAAATCAAAAGGGTTATGAGTTATCCCCCTAGCTGAAGGAGTTCTTTCTAATTGATTTAATAAAATAGTAGCCAATAAACAATCCCATCTCCCATGGGTAATGAATTATTTGATATTGAATTAGCCGACATCTGATAATTTATGATGCTTATAATATAGTGCTAGGGTCAAGATAAATCACCTAGATTTCAAGTTGTCCACTTTTTATAGTGTGGAATCTCGGTATAGAAGCCCTCAATTGCGATTTGGCGGTGACTAAAATGATCAGCAATGGCTTGTCTTTTAGACTAAACAATCTCCTCATTTAACATATTGACCATTAAAATCGCATAATTCTTATCTTTGCACCTGTATCGTAATTTGAATTGTCATGTGCAGGACAGCAGTCTTTTTCGGTGAAGAGCTAGCACGGTATGGATTTGGACAATCCCATCCGTTTAATTCTAATAGACTATACGCATTTTGGTCAAGATTCAGTGAATTAAATCTTCAGAATTCTAACCAGATCAAGGTGGAAGATCCAGAAATTGCAAATACAGAAGCCATTGGCCTGTTCCATGATAAGGCTTACATCGAGTATGTAAGAAATGCTTCAAAACTTGGCACTGGTTTTTTGGATATGGGCGATACTCCCGCTTTCGTCGGATCCTTTGAAGCATCATCTTACGTTGTTGGTACTAGCCTAAGAGCATTGGATTTGATTATGAATAGAACAGATGGGATTCTGCACGCCTTCAATCCAATTGGAGGATTGCATCACGCAAGACGGGCATATGCAAGTGGTTTTTGCATTTTTAACGATATAGGCGTAATCATAATGGAGGCTAGAAAAAAATATGGAATCAAACGAATTTTGTATGTAGATATAGATGCCCACCATGGAGATGGGGTATTTTACGAATTTGAAAATGATCCCTTTGTCTTTATCGCTGATGTGCACGAAGATGGTCATTATCTATATCCTGGAACCGGCTATGAATATGAAACTGGGACGGGAGACGCAAAGAAGACAAAGTTGAATCTGCCGTTAGACCCGAGCTCTACCGATGATGACTTTATCGCTACATTTGACAAAGTTACAGCATTTGTTGACAAGATAGCAAAGCCTGAATTGATAATTTTGCAATGTGGTTCAGATGGATTACGAGGAGATCCAATAGCTCATCTTGAATATACCTCTGAAGCGCACAGATTCGCAGCAGATGCCTTACATAAATTGTCTCACATCTATTGTGAGGGAAGGCTGATTGCATTGGGTGGTGGCGGTTATAATCTTAAGAACGTTGCCGAAGGATGGACAATGGTTGTTAAATCACTTATCGATAGCCCATAGTGATTGTCTGATGTCCTATGGTTTTGGTAAATTGTTGAAAGTGTCAATGATTCCTCAAAATAGTTACAACTCCAATAAGTTCAGATACCAACTGATCTTGACGCAAGATATCATAGCATCGTAGCAATGGTTCCCCGAATACCCAAGGGATACACGCTAAGCATAACTCGATAGTCTTTTTCAGTTTGATCATATAGTTTCGATCAAGTCATTGTGAGAATTACTGCTGCTGACCCGTGATTGCTGCACCAAATCGTTACTGTATCATGACCCAATTTCAGTGTAAACTGCAGTTAATTTGGAAAATTTCGTCATATAGCTAAACGACTTGTCTAATTTTTCGATTTAGTTCTGTTAACAAAATAAATCAAAATTCGTTAGTAAATCTACTTCATAATGCTGATTCAGTCGACCAATTCTGAGAATGTCTTAATGGTCCGACACAATAGCCGATTTTACGGCCAGAAAACAGCTTTATATCTTGGCATCACCACTGAATTAAAGAAAAGGATAAAATTGTCATCATCAGCCGCCCGATCATTAAAATACCCTCCTGGGCCTACATCACTATTCCCAAATAAACTGCTGCATGAATTTATCCACAATCCTACTCAAACCCTGATGACGATAACTAAAGAATATGGTGAAATTTCACATTTCAAATTTGGAAGGCAGCATGTCTATGTCTTAAACAACCCAGAGTATATAGAAAACGTGTTAGTTAAGGATTATAAAAATTTCAAAAAGAGCAGGGGTCTACAAGTATCAAAACGCCTATTAGGTGAAGGACTTGTCACTAGTGAAGGAGATTATCATGATCGACAGAGGCGTATAATACAACCTGCATTTCTCCCTAGTCGCGTAAATAAGTATGGTGAGATAGTAACTGAATTTGCCAATAACATGTGTACGATTTGGAATGATGGAGAAAAGCTAGACATACACAAGAGCATGGTAAATCTTACCTCCGCGATTATAAGTAAAGCAGTACTAGGTTCGGATATTAAATCAACAGAAGGAAGTCACGTAGGAGACGACTTGTTAACATGTGCAGAGTACTTTAATCGATTGCTCATGCCATTTGGAGAACTAATTGAAAAAATCCCAATACTTCCGATAAACAAGGGCTTTCAACAAGCCAAAAAACGGCTAGACACTATAGTATTCAATATGATAAAGGAACATCGAGATAACCAAGGCAAGGAGAGCCAAAAGATGGACCTGCTTTATACATTGCTAGATGCACAGGACTCGGATGCAGGTATTAATCAGATGACTGACGCTCAACTAAGAGACGAGGTTATGACTATATTTTTGGCTGGTCATGAAACGACAGCAAATGCATTGACATGGACATTTTATCTTTTGTCTCAGTATCCATCGGTAGAAGCCAAGCTATACGAGGAACTGAAGTTAGTACTAGGTAATAGTAAAGTTAATGAAAATGAAAACTCTGGAAAGCACGATCCGAAAAGCCAAGAACTCAGAATCCCTACTGTTGACGACCTACCTAAGCTTGAGTACACTGAAAAAATAGTTAGAGAGGCTATGAGGCTCTATCCACCGGCATGGACGCTTGGCCGTCAAGCCATAAATGACTATAATCTTGATGGATATATTATACCAGCCAGGTCTATAATTTTAATGAGCCAGTACGTTATGCATCGGAATCCAAAATACTTTCCTGAACCAGAGCTTTTTTATCCTGAACGGTGGACCAAAGAGAGCAAATTGCAGCTCCCAAGGTTTTGCTACTTCCCCTTTGGTGGTGGCATAAGAGGATGTATAGGAGAGGCATTTGCATGGATGGAAGGCATTTTGATAGTAGCTACAGTGTGTAGACATTGGAGAATGGTTCACGAGTCAAACCATAAAGTCGAGCTCAAACCCCTCATCACTTTACGTCCAAAGTACGGCATGAGGATGCAGCTAAAACTAAAGAAGTATTGATGCTGCTTTTTTGTACATCTTGATTGGCAATTTTGGTCTCATTAATGTGCAAGTTTCCTTGCCATGACAGATCAACTGCAGGATGAGTAAGATAAGTTTTTTATGATTTTGTGATCCACATTCAACTGATATCTAGTCTAGTCCCACAGTCTCGATTGAATGGTCTTTGGCCCATCGTAAGATCAATATCAACTAAAGGCTTGACATTCTCATCCTTTTATCATATGCTTCGATTATTTTCTGAATAGCCTGCTCTTCCTCCTTAACTGCTACGATGAATTCATCGATAAAACCATATTCTTTAATCGTCTTAACCTTATCATAGTAGTTATCATCATGCACTCTTTCCATATCTTTGACTTCACTGAGGCGGGATTCGTTATAGGCTGTACTCAGTAAGCATTTTTGAATTATAAGACGATCATAGCGACTTGCCGCAAAATACTGCCTAAAGATATTCATTCTTTCCTTGCTATCTATGGAATCTAATTCTTTTTTGGTTGGAAGCTCAAAGTAAACCATTTACTATTCAGCGTCTATCAGATTATATTTGTGCCGATATATGTGAATTTCTTGTTTACATCTATTTCGACTCGAATTCTAACTACTCCTTATTTTTATGAATAGTGATTCGTGGATGTTGAATCAAGCTCTGAAATATGTATTTGTGACCCTAAAGAACCATGCAGTCTAACATAGTTCCAAATTTACAGTTAAGTTTTTTCTACAATCTAGTTCAGCATAGTTGGTTTGAATTCAGTTTGGATTTTTGATTCGACTCTACTCGAATTGACTCTACTGAAAGGTATCCCAACATAGGTTGAGTTGTTTTGATATGATGACAAACATCATTCTATGTGATAGAAATGAATATCTAAGCGTGGGGATGCAAGGCTAACCCTACTCATTCTCTTTAAAAAAGCTAATCTATAGTGTCTAAAATCAAATAATAAATACTTGTTCAAAAGATATTTTATACGCTTATTCGCATTGAACAAAAGATGGTAAAGCGATATATCTATTATATTGTAATATCGATTGTTGGAATAGTATCTGCAGTTTATTTTTATAATTCACAAGCCAACAAGCCTCAATATGGACTTGAGGTAGATCCTACTAAGGACACTACCGATATTGCAGGAACCCAATATAGAATAAGATTGACAAATATCGGTCTAAAGCCAATTACTGGAATAACAGTTGTACAGGGGAAAATAGATATCCAGAACTTGTCTACTCTGGATGCTGGACAGTCATTCTATTTCTATCCAAAACCTGACACCATTGTAAGCACGGTAAATGTTACAACTAAGGAAGGAATTCATGTTCATGCAAATTATCGAACGCCAACCAAAGTCCTCGGATTACCAGGTGCTGGCCGGTAGTAGCCAGATATGACTGCTCCACAGTAACACCAGCAGCAACAACCTATATTATTTTTTTATTATTCTTATTGTTCTTATTATTCTTAATGAAAACAAGTCGACACTGTACACCCTCTTTAGAAATACTAGAAAATCCAGAATTAAACCACGAATAGCTATATTCAAAATTCATAATTCATGCTTGCAAAATATTCTTACATCAAGTCTGAAATAACCAGGCACGGTCTGAGCTATTTCAAGATGCTTCTTGTTTTCAGTCCATAGATTTATTTGATTGAAAACACAAATGTCTCATACCTTTTAAAATGAAGCAAAATCACAATATTGATAAAAATACAAATTCTAAAAGTATCATAATTCGAAAGTTTAGCGAATCGGACATACCTCAAATAGTAAAGTTACAAACTGAATCATTCGCAGATATGGCCAAATACGGCATGATTTTTCCTAGCTCATTTCTTCGGAATCACATTAAATTGTTTCCAGATGGACAACTGTTGGCAGAAAGCGATGGAAGAATAGTAGGTTCATCAAGTAGTCTTATTGTATCACTTGGCTCTGAATACGAAGCACATAGCTGGTTTGAAATAACAGGAAATGGCTTGTTTACAAACCACAATCCTCATGGAGACACATTATACGGTGCTGACATTTCAACTCACCCTGATTTTCGAAGTATGGGTATTGGAACTATGTTATATGATGCTAGAAAAGAGTTAGCCAAGAAGCTTAATCTACGAAGGATTCTGGCTGGTGGTAGATTATTCGATTATTGCCAGTATTCACAAATGATGTCTGCTAAAGAATATGCAGATAAAGTGATTCATGGAGAATTAAGTGATCCTGTCTTATCCTTTCAGCTCAAAAACGGTTTCAAGTTTATTAAAGTTCTTGATAATTACCTTTTTGATAAACGCTCGTTAAATTATGCAAGTCTAATAGAATGGGTAAATCCATCATATCATATTCTAGCCAATTCCAAATCGAGCAAGAAGGTGTAAATAGTTTCTGAAAATCGTCGACTGCCATGTTCATGTTAATCACTATCCACAACATGATAGTGTCGCAGCCAACTCCCTAGATGAAAAAATTACTGCACTACTTCAGTCCATGGACAATCAGACTATAGATTATTCACTAATCCTCTCCTCATACAAAGTCAACCAAAATAGGCCATCTACAGCAGAAATCATCAAGCATACCAAACAATATGAAAGTAGAATTGGCGTCGTTGCGTCATTCACAATCGATGGAGGTCCTAACGACTTGGCTGAATATAGAAAGTGGTTTAAGGACGATCTTATCAAAGGCGTAAAACTTTACTGTGGCTATGAACATTATTACCCATTTGACAAAAGGTATCAGGAAATTTACGATATTTGCGTTGAATATAACAAACCTGTAATGATTCATACTGGAGATACCTTTGCTAGTAACGCAAAAGTAAGATTTGCACATCCACTAAATATTGACGAAGTCGCAGTTGAAAATCCTGAGTTAAGGATTGTAATATGTCATTTAGGCAATCCATGGACTGTGGATTGTCAAGAAGTATTATTTAAGAATAAGAACGTTTATGCAGATATCTCTGGACTATTTGTAGGTGATATCTCATCATATGATGAGAGATATTATGCAGGTAAGATAAACGAATTGCTAAGATATGTAGGAGATCCCCATAGGCTCTTATATGGCAGCGACTGGCCACTGTGCGATATGGGTGCTTATATGAGGTTTGTCAAAAGACTAGAACTTGACGAAAAATCAAGCGATTTGCTAATGTCAGAAAATGCTAAAACATTATTTTCATTGTAATCATTCGAAGTTTAGAACTGGCGTAGGACCCGATTATAGGAGAAGAAAGTTATCGAATAGCATTCTGATTCAGTACTAAAGCCAGACGGTTTGCTAGCTATGAAATATCAGTTACTCAAAGATCTGGTTTATTGAATTGTGCAGAACAGAATAGATGACATATGTTCGGACTTGCTAGAACGGACGACTATCATTTACAGTCTAGATGTTAATATCTCTCATCTAGAATACATATTGATCGATTATCAAATATTATCATCTATTGACTATTCCTTAGCTGGGTTCTTATCTATACAATTTTATAGCAAATATGCATTGTACCAGATTCTAGAAACTGTCAAATCCTCCGCCGTCGAATCCGTCAAAACCTGCGTTGTCAAATCCTCCAGAATCCATGCCAGAGCCATCAACGGTACTATCTGCTCCACTGGTGCCAGCATCTGCAGATCCACTCTGGTCCTCAACTTGCTGAGCGTCTGCTGAATGTGTCCCGGCATCTTGCGCTCCAGTATCACCTCCTGAAGTAAATGCACTCTCTATTGGATTCATGCCCATCCCCATAAAAGACATCATTGAGGTGAAAAATACGACATCCATTATCCCAGAGAACAGCATCATAGGTATCCACATTCTATTTGCATCCATGTAACTTTGTAGCTGGGTCCCGTTTCCATTATCAAATGAGTGTTGCATCTGCTGTCTTTTTTCTTCCAACTCGAGTTTTTTCGCGTTGAGAAGTTTAAGGCCCACTTCTGTTACACCCAGATTCACTTTCTTCTTGAAAAACCCCTTTTTCTCACCTTTGACTATCAGCCTTTGAACCATCAGATCATTAACAATCGTCTCCACTTCCTCTTTAGGCAATTTTGTGGCTTTGGCAATTTTATCCAAGTTATCAACTCCTCTTGTGATGGCGTCAAGTACCATGAAGTGATTAGGGCTTTCATTAAGATCATAATTTGAACCAGACATTTCTCGTTTCTTTTCCTATGTTACTTATAGATAATCCTGAATAAATCCTTTGTCTGTTTTGATAAATGCAATTGTCATATAAAAAATCAGGATTTATTATAAAATATATAGAACCTGTAATCTAATGAGCCAGAGCTGGGAAAGTACGCCACGACAATCAAGTGTTGATGATTGGTATTCTCATTGTGTGACTAGCATTACCTACTGAATAATGATTTTTTATTGCATTATAGTCAATTAGCTGCTGTTGCAGTTTGTTCGTTCAGCTGATCTACTTCCTTTTCATTTCTATCTATTCGTCTTTTTGTCTTTCTGTCTTTATACCATCCTAGTCCATATATAAAGGCCAATCCACCAGCTAAAATTCCAAGGCTAGCAAGACATACTGTTGCCATATATGATATTAGATGATCTTTCATTTTAACATTGCTAAGCAATATTTGAAGTGAGTACATCTGGCGCACTCAACTCAACTATATCCAAGATTCCTTTTGCAGATCATTAATGGTAACGTTATGTTATTAGTATAATTAATATTCTCTCAGATATTCAGTATTCTAATTTATTGATTTGGGATTAGGCAATATCATATATGAATTCACATTGTAATCTATTGATAATTCTGTTCTAAGATATACATTAAGAAGTGAGGTTATACTTAACAAAGCACAAGACAAGTTATCGAGGAAATAAACGATCGAACAGCAGAGCAGCGAGTCTAGATTTGTACACTCTCGTACGTCAATAGTCTTCAATGATGCAAAGCAGATAAATACAAATGGTCCAATTTTGCCGAACCGACATCAAGTAATTAAAAATTAAAAATTCACACTAATAGTATGCTAACATTTCTTTACCTCCGAGCAAATCACCTTAGCCAAATTTTAATGGCAAGGATGATACTCCGTGGAAGAATATGCTATGCAATGGTTTAATGTTTTGCGGCAGACCTTCTATTAGTTTACTACTATCTTCATATTCGAATCGAAGATCCTTTAAACGCTTAAGAATTACTTGCAGCGCTATCTTACCCTCAAGTCTTGCTAGAGGCGCACCTAGACAAAAATGGATTCCGTGACCAAACCCTACGTGGGAATGACCATGCGGACTTCTGGTTATATCAAATTTATCAGGATTAGGAAAGACCTTTTCATCATGATTTGCAGATCCAAGCCATATGATAACGCCTTGTCCTGGCTCTATAACTTGATCTGCAACCTTGGCTCCCTCGTTTGTGATTCGAAATACAGCCTGAACTGGAGAACGAAAGCGCAGGGTTTCTTCTACTACATACGGAATTAATGAGTACGAAGCATCATCCTTCAAAATTCTGAACTGTTCCTGATATTGCAAAAGTGAAAGCACTGCATTTCCTATCAAGTTGACAGTGGTTACATGGCCAGCAAGAAGTAATAAAGTGCAAAAAGCAAGTATTTCTTCTTTGGTTAAGTGAGTTCCATCTGCTTCAGCCTTTATCAAACTGCTTATTAGATCCTGCTGCGGATCTTTAGACCTCTTGTCAATTATAGGTCCAAAATATTCATCCATTTCAGATTGAATCGTGATCAAGTTCTTTGTAGATTCTGGCTGTTCACTTAGATCTCCACCTGCTGATGAAACTAACTTGTCCGCCCAGATTTGAAAAATATTACGATCCTCAACTGGGACACCAAGAAGTTCTGCAATTACTGTTACTGGTAAGGGATATGCCATATCTCTTATAAGATCCATCTGTCCGTTCTTAATCACCCTGTCCACCAAATAATTTGCTACATCTTCGATCCTGGGTTCCAATTGTGCGATTGCCATAGGTGTGAAGCCAGATGCAATCACTCCACGTAAGACTCTATGATATGGAGGATCAGATTTGAGCAAGCTAGGGCGGGAAAATGCCATAGGTCTATTTTGCTTCTGCGACTGTTTACCTTTCTGAGGATAGACAGGTTCTGAAGAAAAATGTGTGTAATCGCCCAATATCGATTGAACATCATAATATCTGAAAACACCCCACACATTGTTTTTCTCGTCATACGCTACAGGATTTGAAGCTCTCATCTTTGCATAAAATTTGAATGGATCGAGTTTTTGTTGGGGCGGAGGAAATATATTCATTAGTTAAAGGAGATACCGGTCAGATTTAAGGCTGTTGTGGTT
>DATBGR010000128.1:0-6196 GCA_036557905.1 Nitrososphaeraceae archaeon
TGTCTACGAAGGCAAAACATGTAACATATTTAGCGTTATCTCGAGAAAACCTTTGAAGGAAAAAACTGTCAACGATTTTCTTCAGAAAATTTGGACCAGATACAAAACTCTACCCTTTACAGCAAGGTGGTTTACTGACGAATATGAGATCAAAGAAATAATACCCTTAATCGATACACTGAGAAAAAAAAGAAATCTTCATGGTTATCCAATTCTCGTCGAAGGAAATAGCAAAGTAGTAGCCCAAGCTGAACATACATTGATACCGTCAGAGAATGGAGCTGATGTGATTACTCTGTGATAATATATGCATATGATGTTAGCATGACAAACGAAGGTATCTATTCACAAAACCTCACTAACGTAGGTAGACCTTCGAACATTGAAAATTAGTTATCATACGTTCTAGTCTTTTGACTTTATTTATTGAAAATGCTATTGATATCTAAGGCCTTCTAATTTCATGTAGGCAATGTTCGCCGACTTATTAGAGCTTATCGACTGATTATATAGTTCCTTTTTGAAACAGCAACTTTCATAACACTGTGACAAATAGGGCATTCCGCCCATTTTCGTCCGCCGAAATACTTCCACGTATATCCACACCTATCATACGTACATTTGATCGATGTGCCCTTTGTTCCTCCCTTAGGCCAATTGTCTTGGAGAGGTTTACGTGTTCTTCTTGCAGACCTTGGTGCTCTTTTGTACGTGAGCTTCAATATCAATCACTAGAATCTAATACATTTAAAGACCTTTTGATTAGCTGAATTCTGCGGATTTGAATTTCCAAGTTTCCGACATTACAATCTAAAGAATCATGATTAGTTATCATGCCTGAAACTTTTTTCCTAGGTATTCATTAATATTGACTATCAATCTTTTGTAAGCTCGATTAAAGTCAGCTCAGATTGACTAAACGCCAGTTCGTTATAGATATTGGATATGACAAAATATCTGTGGAAGGTCAAGTTCACAAGAGTGTAGCTTTAAAATATTTAATGAAGAGAAGAAGGAGTTTACTGATGACTCGAGATCCTGGAAAAGTAGAGACTTTATATTCCCAATTACCGCAAGAGATTAGAATAATTGGAAAATCGATCGCAAAATCATACAATATAAGTTGGCATAAGCAGGGAGTGGAACAGTTTCAAGGGTCTCGGTTCACATTTGAGTTAGATAATGAACGTATAGTAAAGGTGGATAACCAAAATACTCAAAATCCATGCAGTATTGCCAGATGAATTAAATCTGTTTCTTAAATATGCAATATAAAGTGTCGAACTATAAAGCTATTTCTACATGACATTTATTGGTCAATATATATAGGCGAGATAAGTATGACATTAAATATATGATATTGAGAACTTATCGGAGGTTTTTTTAACTATATCTACAGATTTTGAAAGAATGCTTCAGTATTTGACACAACAAAGAAGTGATTTAACAATTGATAAATTGAAATCCTTGATCGACGCAAAAAAAAGAAAGATAGGTGCAGGATATCTTACTGAACAAGGTGCACTTTTTCTTGTGGCAGCAGACTTGGGAATATCATTTGATCAAAAAAAATCTCCTCTACGGATTGCAGATCTGTATATCGGAGCTAAAGAAGTGACCCTATATGGTAGAATACTTACTATTTATTCTCCTCGGGAATTTGCGAAAAGGGAGAGTGTCGAGACGATCACGAATCGTACATTGGTGATTTACGATGAGCATTCAACCATAAAGATCAGATTATGGGATGATAGAGTCAAATTACCAGATGAGATGGGATTTCGGCCAGGAGATATGGTAAAAATAAGCAAGGGTTATGTGAAGTCAGGTCTGGACGGAAAACCATTTATTAACGTTGGTATGGATTGTCAACTAGAAAAAACTAACGAGACACCCTTCGAAATTCCCGTTCTAGACGACATGACGAGAACTATAGACAGTATAGATTCGCCGATTGAAAATATTGTGATAGAAGGCTATGTTGAATCCAATCCCCGAATATCTGACTACCGTGATTCGCGAGGTGGTATGAGTAAATCTCTTCAACTAGATGTATATAATGAAGACAGAACGAAATCCTTTCGTACTATCATTTGGAATGTTTCTGAAACTAGACTGCCAAAAGTCTTCAGAATTGGATCGAAAATTCGGTTGATTGGGGTGAGGATTAAGCCTGGGAATCCCCAGTATGGTAGCGGGGAATTTGAGATCCACGGAGATGAAGGAACCGTAGTGTCGACCCTAAATGAAGAAACTGATATTGAAACAATGAATTTGAGAATAATATCGATAGGATCTAGGACAGAAGAAGACAAATTGAATACTTTAGGCCTTCTAGTAGATCGTAGATTAGTTTCTGTTATAGTCGATAAAGCACTCGTCCCTAACGATCTGACTTCAGGTTCAATTATCGAATGTGTTCCAAGCAGGATCCTTGGTACGAATCTAACTCTAACCATGAATGATTCTTATGTCAGGATGGTTGAAGATAGCCCGTCCTTCCCAAGTGCGCCTGATTGTCAAACCAAGATCCGCGAGGTTGTACCCTCAAAAGTGCCATACATCATAGAGGCAATAGTCTTACAGAATCCGAATACTACACAAATTACCACTAGGAATAATGAGATGATCGACATGACAGATACACTGATCGGAGATGACTCTGGAGAAATTAGACTAATTGGTTGGCGAGACTTGGGGTCTAGCATAAATTCCCTATCCTTAGGTGATCGGGTTAGGATAATAGGAGCAATTGCTACAAGTGGCTTGCAAGGATCTCCTGAAGTTACGTTGAAACCCTATTCGTCAATAACCAAAATTAATTCAAAAACTTGAAGGATAGTTACTCGAATTTCAATCTGCCCAGAATCCTCTTGTCATTACATATGATCTCTCGGCTTGATAGATATTTTTGTATAGCTCAAAATCATTGACATAGTCACGTAAAATTCGAGCCGCAGTGTCTGGGCCAATTCCATGACCCGCAAGCACTTTAAATGCCTTCGTCCCAAATGTGTTAATTAGAGAGGCTGTCTTCCACACTTTATCAAATTGTTTGTTCTCTTCAGATGTCAATTTCACGCCTTGTAGCCTCATTGTAATTTTTTTGGATAGCATATCATTACCCCAGAAGGTTGTTCCTATTAGTCTAGATCTGCAGCGTGGACAAGCTATATTCTCGGGTATTTCACGCGTCTCCATAATTCTTTCCCATTTTCCACAACGCATACAGATTATCCTCTGACGAGTCTTTTCTAATCTCTCCTTCATAAGTTCAATAATACCGCTCTCTATGGATAATGGAGAGGATGAAAACCTAGTAGCATGATCCGTGATCGGTTTTGCTAGGTCGGAGAATCCATCAACCTCATGCCAATAAATTGCAATTTTGCCATTTCGGACTTTCCTAACTATATCTTGAATTCCATGAAAATCGAACTTGTCATGAGTGATCTCCCTAATGGCTTCTTTTGTTAGCACGGTATCAAAGTATCTGTCGTAAATCATTCTTGCTATCTTCTTATCGTAGATTGCCTCACGACTAATTACGCCGAACCTTTTGGCTACTGACCATACCTTCCAATTAGTATTGGGAGTTCCAGCTAAAGATGCGATTATTACGTCCTCAATTTCATATATATCTGTAAGAACATTTCGAATATCACGCTCGCTGATTCGTGCAGTGGATGTAAGAAAGATTCTATATGGATCAGATTTCGTTTCGACAGAATAACCCAGTTTTGAAGATAAGAGAGTCGAAAGTAATGCAGCTAATGAATTGTTTATTTTGGTTCCGAAAACTGAATGAATTACAACCGCATTCATCTGTGTTGACCTTTCTATTACAATACTATCTGCAGTAGGTATGATCTTCAATTCCTTGTGGGTATTGTATACAGTTTCTCCATTCAGGATCTTATTGTTTAGCGACTCCTTTCTGATCTTTCCCACGTATTGTGCCGTGAGGGGATCAATCGGAATTACCTCGCCTACCCAATAAGGAACGTTCAAAGTACCTACTTTCAATGGTTCTACATTTATGATCATCCGCTTTTCCTCGATAGATACAACTCTCCATTGCGACCCTTTTAGCACAAAGACATTCCCTTGTTCTCCATAGTCTCCTACAAACTGTTGGTCCAACGTACCGATTCTACGATTGTTTATACAGTCAAACACTTCAAATTTTAGAACGTTGGGGATCGTTGAAATATTCTCAAAATAATATTTGTAAGCCTTCCTCATTCTAGTATAAGATTGGTCGATGGTGTTGTACCTAATAATCTTGTTAGTTTGAAGTAGCTCCATACAGCCATAGAAATCTTCGATAGTGATATCTACAAAAGGATATGCCTTTCTGACAATACTAAAGGCAAGTTCGACTTTCACATTATCCTTAGTCTGTAGGCATAGTCCAACTATATGATGTGCAAGAACGTCCAAAGCTCCATAGTGGACAGGCTGCTCTTCAACGCCTCCAATCTTCATAACACGAATTATTGCCAAGGCTTCAGCCTCATCATCGGGTATGTTTGTTACTATTAATCCCTTGGCAGAAAGATCCTGTCTGTGTCTGCTTCTTCCAATTCTCTGCAATAGCTTAGTTACTTGTCTTGGAGATCCGTAATGTATAACTAGGTTCACAGATCCTAAATCTAGTCCAAGTTCAAGAGATGATGTGCATACAACTATTCCCGCAGATCCCTCCCTCAATTTCACCTCAGTCTCTTCTCTGATTTCTCTTGACAAAGATCCGTGATGAACATCAACATGCATTGATTCATTGTTTTTTAATATTGTCCCTATGTACTCTGCCTCATCTCTGGTATTAGTAAATAGCAGGACTGAACCACCATCGGTAGGACTAACATGTGTTCGTACATAATTTATGACAAATGATGCAACATCGTTTATCGAACCTTTTAAGAATTTGACATCTATATCATATGATCTCACCGACTTATCAACTAAGATTGCGCTTTTTTTATCAAATCCTGCAATAAACTTAGCACCTTCACGTACATTTCCTATGCTTGCTGACATACCCACCCTTGTAATCGTGTAATTGGACGCGAATTGTAACCTTTCCAAACTAATCGATAGGTGCGAGCCTCGTTCTGTTGCGAGCAGCTCGTGGACTTCATCAATAATTACCCATTTAAGATCAGTCAGGTGATTGATCAATTTTTCGTTTACAAGTATAATTGCAAGTGATTCGGGTGTCGTAATAAGCAAGTCAGGTGGAGAAGTCATAATCCTCCTTTTCTCTTTAGCAGATGTATCCCCATGTCTAATTTGTACAGTTAGGTTTTCAGATTCTGCATATTTTATAATTCTTCGAAATACATCATTATTCAATGCCCTGAGCGGAGTGATATATATTGCCTTTATGCCCTTATTTTCAGTTTTTGCGCCATTGGCTTGACAGTCCCTGGCTAACATTGAAAGTATCGGTATGACTGCGGCTTCAGTCTTACCTGACCCAGTAGGGGCAACGATTAATGTATTTATTCTTCTAGCAATAGTTGGAATGGATTTTTTCTGGATAGCTGTTAAAGATTTAAAGCCTTCTCTATAAAATTTCTCATAAATGTAGGTTTCCTCTTCATAACCTTTACTGGTTGGAAGAGATTCCTTTATCTTCGTGGTACTGTTTTGTGCTAGCAGACGATTTTTCATATACCAATACTCCGAGCAGACCTACAATGAAGAGTCCCAATGCACCCCAAACATATGAGTCAAAATTCGTGATAGCTTCAAAGACCATCTTAATCAGTCAACGCCCCTCCATGATATATTCGTTGGTAAATGATTCAGATAATACCGGCACGAAGGAGAGTACCGATTTCAGTTATCAAACTGTTGATTCTGGAAGATTGTCGTAAACGATGTCTTTGGGAAACAATATGATTATATGTCTTTTCTTTCTTGGAACATTTGTTGAACTAATTAATGCATACACATGATACCAAAGCTCAGAAAAAGAAAGCAGTGGCATTATTATCCGGTGGGCTAGATAGCAACTTGGCGGTAAGAATTATGCGTGATCAAGGTGTAGAAGTCGAAGCGGTGTCTATCAAAACGCCGTTTTGTGATTTTGACTGCGGTCGAGGATGTGGACATAATCTAAAGGAAGCCGTATCTGATTTGGGAGTCAAGCTGAAGACAATATACTTGGGAGAGGAATATTTGAAGA
>DATBGR010000129.1:0-6726 GCA_036557905.1 Nitrososphaeraceae archaeon
TTGCTTTTATTAACAATATTGTGGCAGTCTTTGAATATGAAGTAAATGGAATTGGCAATACTTCTGCCAGAAATTGGGAATGGATATATTAGTTAATTGAGCTTGGGATAAATCCAGTCATTATCTGTGTCATCATTAGGCACTCCAAATTGTACTGCATTGAATTAGGATACCTCGGCTTCCCAAGAGACGGCGAGTAGATTACATCTGCATCTATATACCAAAAACAGAAGTACAACGACTAGTCAAGATTAGAGCAAATCGTTACCCATAGAGATATAGACAAGGTGATGATTTCGTAGTGTTGGAAGATCGGTATTGTAACCTCTTCTGTGTGGCTCAGGTCAAGGGGCACAGTAATCACAAACACTTGTTATAGTGTAAACTTGAGTTATTATTACAGGTTGAGACATCATTGCTTTTTCACTTACAACATAGGACAATATCTCTTCTTTATGAAATCCCAGAAATTTTTCTCAAATGTATGTGCTTATTTCGGTGATAGTGGTTGCATCAAAAGAACAATCCAGACATTATGGAATGCTTTCACTGGCTGATATGTTACTAACGTTTCTGTATTATCTATTGTATCTATTATTGAGCCAGACTGTCCCTTTATAGCATTTTTAAAACTATTCAGTGTACCGAAAGATTCTGGAGTTTTACTTTTATTTGTATCAGAATCTGCTATTTTCTGTCCATTGTGTCCTACATAAACTACTCGTGTATTATTATTGTCAGATAAAGATCTCATATTGAGTGATTGAAGTTCTTTGTTTAAAATACTAAAATCAATACCACCAGCCCATACTCCAGCAATAGTAGAGTTATCCTTTACAGAATATACTGGGATCGCTATTACAGACTGGATCTGACCTGAGGATGCAGAGGAAGTAGGATCTCCTAGATAAATGTCATTTGTTCTAATTACTCCTTTGAAGTAGTCTCGAAATGCAAGATTGGTTGTTGTTAACTTCTGTTGTCTTGAATATGGTTCATCAAAGTATACGTCTCCATTTGGCATAATAAAAACAACTACTTGAAAACTACTATTGCTTGATAGCATATCCATAGCTACTTGTCTTTTCTGTATGTCTGCTTGTTGTGGTATTCCATGTAATGTGTTTAATGTTTGATTCAATAAATGAGCATATGGAATATCCCTTACTTGTGGTAATTTGCTTGTTATTTCAATAATGGCGCCTGCTTTTTGAAGATGATTCTCAAGATTTTTTGCCAAGATTTTTGTAAGTAAAATGTTAATATTTTTTTCTGTATTGTTTGAACCAGTTATATTTTTGAGATCAGACGTAGCAGCGAACGCTCTATGTATAACTGTTCCTTGTAAGACTATAATAACAACCGTAAGAGATAATGCTATAATTGTGATGAATGTTTTACCTTTCGACACACGTTTTATACAGATTTTGTATCTACATAAAGTTTTTTTTGCCAACATATGGTGTTGCCAAACATTTAGTGTCAATTTGTGAAGATTGTGATATATTCGAGTTTGAAAATCATGAAGTTAAATTAAGAGTGATTACCATTCTCACTCAGCCTGATCCCTGCCAAGCTGAACAACTTCATCAAGAGCAGCCAATGTGGTATTGCAGGTGTTAGGACGTATCCTAATCACTTTAGTATTGAATAAGCATTGTGAAGCTTTTATACTTGTTAATATAAGGAAGCATCATTGATATATGATTATGATACTAAATCGCTCGTGCTAATGAAATGATTTTGGTTTTAGCTCAGTTCGAGCCCAAAGTGTTTCAAATATTGAGATGTAAGCTAATAATGTAGATTCACTATTAGAATATGTTGCCAAGGTTAAATAACCATTTGAATTTGAATAGTTGTTAATCTTTTCATGCTTAGTTTTTGATTCTTCTACTAAAACTACTTTTGAGTCTACGAGTAATATTGAAACGTTAGTTTGTAAATGTTGTTGTTCCCCAATAGCGTCAATTAGGTGTATTTCAAATTTACCTTGTTCTTCTAGTCTACCTAGCACTCCTACGTCAGCGTCAGTTTCTTCTTTCGGTATTCCCATTTCTTTTGACCTCATCAAAGTTCTTTGCTTTCCGATTAATCTTTCTAATTGTCCTCGTATATAGCTAGATATGAGGATTCTAACTTTCACTCTATTTTGAATAACGAGATCTTTTATTAGTTCCATTATTTCATGCACAATATCTTTGACTAAAAACATGTTACCAATAGTGGTGTTTTGAAATATTAGCACCAATATTTCTTCTTTAGCCGAAGACACGATTTCAAATACAAGCTTTTGTATTCCATGCGCATCTCTTAATATTTCAGTAAATGTCGGCTTTATCCCTTCTTCTAGCTCTTTAATACGAAGTTGTGCCGGTAGTGCCTGGCGCCAAAGATTCTCAAACATAAAGAGATGCGCTTCTACCATTTCTTTTTGCATACAATAGAGGGCATTTCTACTTTCGGGCTCTTCTATCCTTCCCACAAAAAAAGGCAAAAGGTACTCTTTATCATCGTGAAGAACGAAGTTACCTTTAACTCCATCCATATGACGCATCTCTATGTGTTTTATTTCTTCAAGCATTTTCTTACAATACTGAAGGTTTTCTTCTCTAACCTCAGTGAGAAATTTTATTTTAATCCCTCTCTTGTCTACTTTTAAGTTATTTTCCCAAATTGGTGGAGTCTTTCTTATCAGGATGGGCCCGGAGTAATCATAACAACACTTCACTTCCTTCTCCAAATGATTAGTAAGTGAAACGTAAAAATTCAGAATGTTTTCAGCTCCAGTTATCATCCATACTTTTTGATCTAATTTCTCTACTACGCCATCCAGGCTCAATCTAATATCGGTATGTTAGGTGTAAAAAATAAGACTTCCTGAAGCTCCAGTATTGTTAATATGGGAAATGATAGTTTATCCAACTGTTTGATTCAATGCTTTGAAATGTCGCGCCTTAACTGCGATAAAATTCAGCTGCGTATATGTGTTTGCACTGGCACTGTGGCACGCATAATCTGGACATGAACAGATCCACACTGATTGAGTCGTAGTGACGACATAAGTTTTGTTACCAGACGTGGATTTGACTATATATTTTGAATCAGTGATCTTTGAAATGGCGCCACTTGTTTGGGCTGAGTTTGCCTAGCTTTTCACGGTTAACAAGTTGTCTAGGCATCATTAGGCACCGCGCGCATATTAAGTTCGTTTATTGCATCGTCGAATCATCAGTTGATAAGAGTGGAATTGATGCATTCAGTGCAATCCAAGCTAGATATGAACATGTACCAGTATGGAGAACACATGGTAAATATAGGAAACGGATGAAGTGCGGCTACTCCAAAGTGTTGTACAATAGGCGAAACAAGAAGGATGAAACCATAATGTCAGTTATATCCTGTACAATTTAGAAACTGGAATGATTTATTGCATATTAGATGCACCACTTTAGAAGGCAGAGAAAAAACATCATGGCAAGACAAGTGTAAAAATGTGATTGAGATAATAAAATTAATAACTACATAAAACAAGGGATGCGGCCTAGATACATTATCCTTGTCGATCTTAACATATGTCATCAAGGTAAGTTTAAATACGACGCATCATGTATGCTGTGGAGTTGTCTAAGCTAGACTGACGGCTATCGGAGATGATTTATGATGGCACAGTGCTCATTTATAGATAAAAGTGCAAAGGTGGGGAATAATGTGAAAGTAGGAAATTTTGTCTCCATACTAGAGAACGTAATTGTAGGAGACAATTGTAGACTAGAAGATGGAGCAAGAATTTATGAAGGTTGCTCTATTGATGAGGGTACTGTAATCGGACCAAACGCAGTTTTAAGACCATATACAAGAATTGGTAAACACACGATATTCGGAACTTCCTCAGTTTCTGACGGTGATTCTGAAATTGGTAGCTATGTTACCGTCCAGGTGCTTGTATTGGTGGCAAAGGGTATGTCAATAGGGGATAATTGTTTCATAGGTCCAATGACCACTATCACAAATACAAAAGAAATTACGTCTGGCAGACACGGAATGAAACCAGATGTAAAATTTTCACTTTTAAAGACAACGATTGAAAATGATGTGAATATAGGAGCTGCTTGCAAGATATTGCCAGGAATACAAATCGGCAAATTTTCAGTCATAGACATGGATACTTTGGTGACTAAAGATATTCCTGCTTATTCTCGTGTAAGAGGAGGCAAAGACAAGGTCGGGAGAATAATTGGAAGAACAAATTAGACAATTGACAATAAATGATTCTCATGTTCATCTAGGATATACTCCGCTGCTATTACATCCTGTACTTGAGATAGACCTACTTCGATTCAAGCAAGTACACCGTATTGACAAGATGCTAGTGTTTCCATTTGAAACAAACATAAGTGAAACGAATAAGAGAGTAATTGCATTTGCGGAAAAGAATCGTCACAAGGGTATTTATGCCATTTACTGGCTCCAAAAAAAGTGCATTGAAAACGATCTTGAAGTTTTAAGATCTAACTTAGGTAGTAAAATTAGCGGTGTTAAATTTCACGGTGCTTATGAGCTTTTACCAATAACAGCTCCAATATATAGGCATGTATTAGAATTCCTTGACAGCCAAGAAGCAGTCTTGATAATTCACACTGGCAGGTACAAAGATGCAGATAGATCTTCTAATACATCTTATCTTCATGCACTAGAAGCAGCAAAACAATATGGTAAGATCAAATTAGTGATGGCTCATATGGGAGGTACAGATACTACAATCGTAAGGCGAGCAATAAGAGATGCAGCTGACACTGAAAACGTCTTATTTGATACATCTGGTATAACGACTCCCCATGTATTGGAATATGCTGTAAGCATGATCGATAAAAAACGAATACTTTTTGGGAGTGACTATCCTTGGTGTTCCTTTAGAGCAATGCTGGCAAATTTAGAAGATGCAGAAATAGACGAAATGACTAAGCAATCAATTTTATTGGATAATTTTAATATTCTTATCAGTAAAACAATATATACAAAATGATATTTCAGGAAAGGAAACAAGAATTACAACGAAATAAAAGCTACGGTAGCTATTACGCCTTTCTGCTAGTTAGAGATGGTGAGAACACAATTGATGATACATTAGGGTCATTAGTTTGGCAAATGGTGAAACCGACCAAAATTATTGTTGTTAATGATGGCTCTACAGATAGAACTGAAGATATAGTCAATGAATACATACGAGATTACCCAAATATTATTGAAGTCATCAATACGAACAGTAAATATAGAGACTACAAGAGATTACCTCACCTTTGGAATCTTTCGATTGAACATGCAACAAAGTATGGCTATGCTAATGATTGCGAATATCATATGATCTCTGGAGGTGACATGAAATATTCTCCCAGCTACGCGAAGATAATACTTGAATTCATGGATCAAAATAGAGACACAGTAGTCTGCTCTGGAGGATTTACCAGGCATAAAAGTACCGTACCACATGGAGGTGGTAGATTCGTCAGAAACTCTTTCTTCAGAAAATATTACCGAACATATCCAACAATAGTCGGTTACGAATCTGAAATAATAGAAAGAGCCCTAACGAATGGCTATAAGGTGAAAGTTTTGAATGATGCCAAATATGATCATCTCGACAAGTTAGGACACTCCCATAACTTCACTGAATTTGGGATGAGTATGAAGGCATTAGGTTATCATCCGTTATACGTTTTTGGCAGAGTGATTGTGAATATTTTCAACAGTGATATTGGATTTAAAGGTTCATGCAATATGTTAGTGAACTACATATCGTACAAGCCATCTAAGTCAGATCCTTATTACTCATTATTTGATGATGAATTGACGCACGCGATTAGAGAAAGACAAAAAAATAAAATAAAATCAATATTGCTAAGACGTCGATAGTACCAATAAATACAGATATTCTGAAAATTATTTTATGATTTAAATATCTACTCTACTCAACCTAAGTTGAGTACTGACTTGAATTGTTTCTAATCGAGTTGGTTTATGAATTGCTGTTGTTGATGCGGTATACAAGTAAAAATGTAAAACTCTAGATTTATTCGTGATACAAGTTATCATATACCCAGACTCTAACTTCGAGTTGTTTAGGCCACAAGGGATTCTTGTAAGTCATAGTTGTTTCAGATCCTGACTATGACGTACAGCATACAATTTAGAATTAGTCCACTTAACATAGTGGTAAAAATAGCAAGCATAGCAATCGCCTTTACAATATTGATACTCTTATCAGCCGCCGCTCCATCTGTCCTTAATACAGCACATGTTCAAACAAATGCAACATCAACCAACCAAACAGGAAAGACGTCATCAACAACAGCAGTACAATCTGAACAAGCATCACAATCTATAAGAGGTGAAATAACTATTACAGGCAGTTTTTAAACAACGCAACTCAGAAAATAGCTGGTTCAAAATCCGAACTAAATTAGTATATATATGATGCGAAATATATACCTACATAGTCACATGGCCATAAATAGAGACTACGTCGATTCTAGCGAATCAAGTACTGAACTTGCAAATGAAGATCCGAATATAGGTAAAAAGACTAGCGCCAAAGACTCAAAACGAGAGGAAAAGAGTGCGATAAAATCAAAGGATAAATCTATTTCACAAGAATCCGTTGTAAATAATAAGGATAAATCTATTTCACAAGAATCCGTTGTAAATAATAAGGATAAATCTATTTCA
>DATBGR010000130.1:0-14206 GCA_036557905.1 Nitrososphaeraceae archaeon
TGTTAGAGTAATTCAATTCTTTTGGAATTAGTACAATAATAGAAAATAATCGTCGATACGAGATTCAAGAGTATAACAGCAATAAAGTAGCAATGACTAGAATCCTTTCAAACCCGCATTTTATCTAGATCTCATCATTAAGAAGTTAAAGAGTATTATCAGATGTATCAAAATTCTTAATAAAATAAATGGCTGATCAAATCGGTTCGATTTCTAATTGGTTCAATGATTATTAATCGATCTAAATGGATTATTTTGATGAGACTTGGCAGTGCTACTCGACAGAGCTAAGACCTCCTCTACTATCATGGAATGCACAAATCAGATCAGATGAGATCTGATCATGGGACTGAATAACTTCAAATGATCTGCGCGAAGTTAGCAAAAATAGCATCTGGACGTACGGATATTGATGGCGTATGCCATTGGCGATAGTGCATGTATAATTGATGCTCGTATCGAATAGCAGATTGGATGAAGCATTTGGTGTAATAATTATTTTAGCTAGTCTCCAATACTACACAAAATAGAGGTTTTATGGAATTGGAAATTGGAGGTTAAAATATGCAAAACTGCTCTTGTTTGTAACTATTGGTCATGTTCATATTCATACTTTCGAATATATCTTTTTAAACTCACCAATCGCATTTTCCTGATTACGTCTTTTTAGAACATTATCCTGTTGTTCAGAATATATCATAGTCACATCTTCCAAACTATCGTGAGAAAATGCCAAGATAGATTGGAATTTCTTACCTCAACATTGTTCATAATAAAGGTGATGATTAAATGAAATTGGGAATTCTAGGGTAGAGTCTATGTGTAACCAATTTTCATTTATTAATGACTCGTTCCAACAATGATCTAGGAAATCATGTACAAGTCTGGTCTTGATCGAAATTGAACTTAGAATAGCACCAAAAAGCAGAGACCATTTACTACATCTACCAAGCCTCGTCACTGCAAGTTTACGAGTTTCACCATATCTAGGGAATACTTGTTCAAACCCGCATTTATTACATGAATAAATCTCTGTTGCACGCAATCTCCATGAATTTCCTCTTACGACATGTATACCCATTTCACAATCACATCTTTTATATTTCAATAGCTTAGGCACCCATCTCATAAAATCGGTTTTAAACCATTGTAAAATTGGCCTGAAATCTTGCTCAGAAAAATACAATTTCAGTATTGAGTCTGGTACCTAGGCTTTAACAAGTTTCATGATGTCATTATTGTTATGTTGTTCACATACTCTCTTATACAGTATGAAAGTATCAAATGTATTATGTGAGCGTAGCTGATTGTGGTTACGAAATATTCTCACAGAATGCGATCATCTATAATCTAATATAAAATATGAATATAATTGATTGATTAGTCGTCACTTCAGTCATGCCTGCGATGCTTAGTTTTGGTGTACCTTAGAAGACTGGAATTTCTCTTTAGTTATATTGCAAGAATAAATATAATATAAGCTATCGCAAGATAAATCTACTGGATTTGTTAGGATGGGAATTTGTGGCTATGTATGACAGAAAAGTACCAATTCTCAGAGGACCAAACAACTCAATAAATACGGGATTGAAGATAACTATAATTGGTTATCTAGCAACAATGTTTACTATAGGTATAAATGAGTAGTGGCATTTCTGGTTCGTAGAAGAGATATTTGTAGCTCCTAACCACTGGTGTTTCAAGATGGGAGTAGTCCTTGCATTTATGGGGGAATTAGCCTATGTAGTAAGAGTATATGCAAGACTCGTAGAACTTGGCGGAAACACCTTCAAAGAATCCATATGTAGCTGAGATGTACAAACTACCTCTAGAGGGAAAAATTATACAGTAGATCGATACCTTAGAAGACGATTCGGATAATAATAAATAGAATAGAGAAGGACGAGGATTGTAACAATGCCAATCAATGTTAGTTCAACAAGAGATTATACTGTCAAAGTTCCTGATCTCCTAATGTTCTTGATCATTATTGGCGGGTTCAATGTAGCATAGCATATTCAAGTGATGTACGTTTGGATTTTAACTGTGGCAAATATTAAAGGTATTGCGCTAATCACATAATAATAATATAGACGTATATAATATTCTACATATGATCTAAATTTTATTTCTATATATGTCGAAATAACTAGTTGAAAAGACTGAGAAAATAGTAGTAGATATCATTGTCATGTTTATGTTTAAGAGAGTATGCGATCAAGTTATTTTTGAATCTCGAAAATTAGTATCGCATTGTTATGTAAACGAATATCAAATGGTCTTTCGAATAGCTCTTTGAAAATTGTTTCAAGCATGGTCTTGTTATACAAAGCCCAATTTTCACCCAAGTCATGCTTCATAATGTATGTATGTTTATTTTTGTCCACAATATGATTGATATCTACCGAACAGTTTTTCATACGTACTTCAAGCCATTTTAGAAAAGAATCTAAATCCATACCACCTTTCATAAATATGACCATGTCTTCTATCGCATTCTTTCCAATCTTTGTTGCTAAATTTTGTATTTCATCTCGAGTCAATTTTTGGAACATCTGAACCACCACTGGCTTGGCAACTGGAATACTTCCTGCATCGGGCATGAACATATCCCATTCTGTGAACTCTTTCAGGATTCGATTAAGAAACGAATTTAGACTCAAATCATGACGAGATGCCTCTGAACGAATTTTATCTAAAACGGATTTATCAATTCTAAAAGTTACAGTAACAGTTTCATTACTTTTGTTGTAATTTGTACCAGAATCTGAGATAGAATTTGTTGCTAGCATTATTGAATGCACATAATATTCGATACATGACATAGTATTTAATGAGTATATTAACCAGAGAGAAAGATGAGATTATTTCTTCAAACGTTGAATAACTAATTCTGTCTAGCATTCTATAATTTGCAAAACTGCAATCTGAGAACTTTGTACTAATTCGACCACTGTAGTTTCCTCTCTTTAAAAGCTACATATGCTATGACAAATGGTATAAACGCAAGAAATACAGACAAATAGTCAATATATCCCGTCGAAGGGATACCGAGTTTGATTCCTAACTTCAAGCCTATTAAAAGACCCAAGTATAGAGTTATTCCTGCAGGTATGAGCCCGAATACAACAAAATTATGACTTCTCTTCTTGAACTTTTCGAGATTAGAATAAGGATACTGAATATTATGATATACGACAGGCATTACAAATAGACAAATTGAACAAGTTGACGTAAACAATGCAATCGTCAAAATAACACTATCTATCGGCGTAAAAGATCTCGGTGTATTTATCGTCGTGTTAAATAGAAAACCAAAGATAAATCCAGATACAGTCGTGAGCAAAGTGCTCTCTCTGAGTATTGCATTATAGTCCTTTATCAGCTCATCTCCACTATTCTTGTCATCTTCATTTCTATCCACAACATTTTCACCACACTTAAAATGTAAAGTATGATATATGTGGCTTGTGAAATCACTTTCTCTGAAAATACTAATCGGTAGATTTTATATTCAATCTCCTGATAGTGTTGATTCTGCTATGCCAATTAATAATGAATAAGGAGAAGTATATTAAGAAAACGTATAGTCTTTAATTTAAAATTCTGCTGCGGCTCTTGCAACTACCTCTGATAGTGCGGGATGAACGTGAATGGTCTCCATTATTCTATCGACAGTACCCTTACCATTATCGGACATCATCGCAACTAAGACTTCGTGGATCAGAATAGATGCATGTCCTCCAATTATATGACAGCCGAGGATCTTTTTACTTTTCTTGTCTACGAGGAATTTTACGAATCCATCTTGATCATCAGTTGCCTTTCCCATTGCAGTATTGATATAAGGATAACTGGATTTTACGTAAGATATTTGATTCTGGTTTCTAAGTCCTTGTTCTGTGAATCCCACTCCAGCTATTTGCGGTGAAGTGAAAATTGCATGCGGCATTGCAGTATAATCCACAGGTATTTTATTATCATGATGAATAATATTGTTATAGGCAAATTTTGCTTCATGATTTGCACTATGTTTGAATAAATACCGACCTACCACATCACCCAAGGCAAATATACCACTGATGTTAGTTTCGAGATACATATTAGTTTTAATGTTACCCTTCTCATCAACCTCAACACCTGTCATATCAAGATTGAGAATGTCTGAATTTGGTATCCTTCCTGCAGCAATTAAGAGCTGATCTGAAACGAGTTCCAAAGACTCGGAATTTTTCTTTGCTTGTACGTAGAATTTCTTGTTAGTGTTATCTTTTAACTCTGATACATTTTTTGTTTCATAACCTAAGTAAACGTTATATTGTTTCGAGAAAATTTTAGTGAAATTTTCTGATATGTCTTCGTCCTCGTTAGGAAGCAAGACGTCATTTAATTGTACGATATTTATCTTTGTTCCTAATGCCCCAAAAAAGTGGGCCATTTCACAAGCCACGTATCCCCCGCCTATAATAGTAAGTATGGAAGGTTGTTGTTCAAGACGTAAAGCTTCATCGCTAGTTAGATAATCTGTCTCTTCTAGTCCTTCAATGCGCGGTATTCTAGGTCTTGAACCAGCTGCTATTAATATTTTATCTCCGATCAAGATATCTTGGTCGTTGTCGTTATCGCCATCATTGTCATTATCTTTGCCAAATAATCTTAGCGTTTTTGGTCCTATGAATTTGCACTCTTTAGTGAAAAGTTTGGGATTTTTGACATCGGCAAATGCATTTTGAATTTCATCAGATTCATGGTCTGTAAAACCTTTTACCCTTTGAACAATTTTTCTGAATTCTACCCTATATTCTGGTACAACAATTCCAAATTTTGCAGCATGCTTAATTGTTTCTATTACATCAGCACTATGAATCAGTAGTTTAGATGGGATGCATCCTTTGTTTAGGCAAGTACCCCCCAGTCTATCTCTTTCAATAATAGCTACTTTTAGACCATGTTGGGCAGCAGAGGTAGCAACATCTAGTCCTGAGCCACCGCCTATAACTATTAAATCAAATTTTTGCATGTTGATGATAAATCATTGAGACAATGCACATAATAGAATATGAATGATTTTTTATTTTAGTTAATACTTTTCGATTTTCCAGTGACCATTTCTGGTTCAGATTGTAAGGGAGTTCAGGATGATTTTAATTTTATGATACAACGGCTGGTTGTTTTTTAATTTCCTGATTGATCATTATCAATATGAGCAGAACAACTAAGATAATACAATAAGTATCTCGAAATGATTATTAGTGCAAGATGTGTCACTCACTAACGATCTAATAGATAATAGTAAAATTATATTATTGGAAGCATACTCGAGTAACTAACAACTGATTTTAATAGTTAATAGC
Source organism: Nitrososphaeraceae archaeon (assembly GCA_036557905.1). Lineage (GTDB taxonomy): Archaea > Thermoproteota > Nitrososphaeria > Nitrososphaerales > Nitrososphaeraceae > JARBAU01. The sequence continues at coordinate 5,355 of DATBGR010000130.1, forward strand.
TACAATCGATGGAGCTTCATTTTATTTTTCTAAGATGCGCTCTATAATTCGATGACCAGTAGATTTTTTATGATTTTTTGCCATCGCCTTTTCTATAAATTCTTTATCGCAGGGCATGCAATGATAGGATTCCTTCATGATTATGGATGAGATGTACACAATAAAGGTTAAAAGAGTTTGTTGTTGCATACGATTATTATGGTTTTGTATATTTTATTTTGAAGATTTCTACCAAATCATTCTTTTCGCAGTTACTAAATTATAATTCAATTGGGATAAGTTCAATTAGTTTCATCGAGCCAGCACGCCGAGACCCCCAGGATATGCAATAGTGATGTCTTTAAAAAGACAGCAATTTATATACATTGACGGAGTGATATTTAATTAGATTATTTAATTGAATTTAGAAGAAGATGCCATAAACCTCCATCGAATGTTGAGGGGAAAGATTGAAATCCATAATAGGGTATCCATTGACAGTTCTTCTGAGGGTAAGAATGGTACGCTAGATCTAATTTATACTCCTGGTGTTGCAACCGTTGCCAGGAAAATAAGTACCGACAAACTATTGGTATATGACTTTACATCAAAATGGAACAATGTTGCAATTGTTTGTGACGGTACTCGAGTACTTGGATTAGGTAATATTGGTCCGGAGGGAGCGATACCTGTCATGGAAGGAAAATCCGTTTTGTTTAAAGCTCTGGGCGGCATTAATGCGTTTCCAATATGTATAGACACTAGGGACAAGGAGGAGATTATTAAATTGGTAAAGGCAATACAACCGGTTTTTGGGGCTGTAAATATCGAGGATATTGAATCGCCTAAAGTGCTAGAGATCGTAGAAAGGCTCCACAACGATCTCTCAATTCCAGTCTTTCACGATGATCAGCATGGTACTGCAATTATTGCTCTAGCTGGATTGTTAAATGCACTCAGATTACTGCAAAAGAGAATAGAAGAAGCTCGCATAGTCATAGCAGGAGCAGGCTCTGCTGGGTATGGTATATTCAGAATATTAGATGAAGCTGGATGTAAGAATATTGTTGTAACCGATAGTTCTGGGGCGATATACGAAGGCAGGATTGGAACCACAGAAAATCCTTACAAAAGGGAGATAGCTAGTAAAACAAACTCTAATAAATTAAAAGGAAGTCTTACTGACATGCTAATGGGAAGTGATGTCTTTATCGGTGTATCTGGCAGAGGACAGCTTATCAAAGAGGACACCATACGAACTATGAATCATGATGCAATTGTATTTGCATTAAGTAATCCTGATCCGGAGATCCTTCCATCTGACGCTTTACGAGCTGGTGCAAAAATTGTTGCTACTGGCAGATCAGACTTTGCAAACCAACTGAACAATGCTGTGGTATTTCCATCTATACTACGTGCGTTACTAGACCTTAGAGTGAAGACTATAACTGAAGATATGCTTGTATCTGTTGCAAAGGCGATTGCTGACATAGTTGATAGAGATCATTTAAGGTATGACTACATTATACCTAAAGTGGATGATCCTCGCATAATTCGCATCGTTACTGAAACACTAAAAAAAGCAATTCAAATACATATAGCTAAGAAGGAGCAATAATATATTGGTAACCATCGCTGTAATCATGTACTTTATAATAGTAATGTTTTTAAATCTAGAATTCAAGATTTTTTGGCAAACCCTGTTACAAGGCTACTGACTTATCAATATCTAATGATCTATTAATTTCGTTTCGTCCTGAACTCCTTATGCATCGGCAGGTCTTCAAGTAGATTATTTTGTACTACATTCTTATCTAGATGTGCTTCATAACCTATCTTTTATATTTTCTGTTTCAGTTTTTTTCCGCAACTCCAATAACGCCTAAGAGATTAGTTTTCTAAACCGTACGAGACAATATCAATTTAGATTCCACCCTCTGATAATCAAAGCAAGCAAAATATTAGTAGAATCCCCAAAGTCATTTCACAGAATTTGAAGACATACTTTTAGAATATGATTCGAATTTGATATTCAAATATTCAATATCAATCACTGAGAGGAAGATTCATTTACGCTTTTGAAACAATAAGTCGTACTTATGAAGATGGAATCAACTCGCTCGTGTGACGTTCTAATTTTAGGTGGAGGTTCTGCTGGGCTTCGGGCTGCTATCGAAGCTCATGATTCTGGCGCAAAAGTGCTCATAATTAGTAAGAGCAAAAAAGGAGATCCTCATACGGTATTGGCAAGGGGTGGCATAAATGCCGCTCTTGGAACTATGGATCCAAAGGATAATTGGAATATACATGCAGCGGATACACTAAGGGAAGGAGAGATCCTAGCAGACTACACAAGAGTTGAGAAACTCTGCAAAAATGCCCCTGACGCTATCAACGAATTAGTTAGTTGGGGAGCAAGATTTCATCGCGAGGAGGATGGCAGATTGACACAACGATTTTTTGGTGCCCACACTTATAGAAGAACAGTGTTTTATGAAGATTGGACTGGTGATGAGATAGTTCGTGTTTTAATGGAGCAAGTTAGAAAACGTAAAATAGATTTTGAAGACGGTGTCTATATCACAAGTCTATTAACTTCGCATGGATTAGGCGCAAAAGGATCTGATGAAAGTGTGGAAGTCAAAGGTGTTCGTGGTATAAGTATTGAAAAAAAGGAATTTGTTTTATATACTTGCAAGTCAGTAGTCCTTGCTGCTGGAGGATATACACGAGTCTATTCAGTTAGTAGTTCTAGAATATTTGAGAATTATGGGGAGGGTATGGCTATGGCATATGAGGCGGGAGCAGAATTGGTGGATATGGAGATGGTCCAGTTCCATCCTACGGGAATGGTCTGGCCAGAAAATGCATTGGGCACTTTAGCTACTGAAGCTATACGTGGTGAAGGGGGCATATTACTAAATTCGAAAGGAGAGAGATTTATGAAAAATTACTATCCAGAACGAATGGAATTAGGACCGCGAGACGTCGTAGCACGTGCAAATTATAATGAAATAATTGCCGGCAGAGGCACTGTGCATGGAGGTGTTTGGTTGGATATAACAAATTTATCAAAGGAACAAATTCTAGACAGACTACCGACTATGTACGAGCAATTCAAAAACCTTGCAGGGATTGACATATCCAAGGAGAGAATGGAGGTCGGGCCTACAGCACATTATTCTATGGGTGGCGTAGCAGTAGATATAAATTGCAAAACTAATGGAATTGCAGGCCTATTTGCAGTTGGTGAAGTCATTAGCCAGATCCATGGTGCAAATCGTTTGGGCGGAAATAGCCTATTGGATACAGTAGTTTTCGGTAAAATTGTAGGTAATGAAGCTGCAGAATATTCAAAGGAGAAGGAGAAAGAAATTGATTTAGATCTGCTAGCAAATATTAATGACCACACTGAATCTGGAGCTTTTATAGTAAAGGAACCACTCAAGTTCCGCAACGAGATACAGGAAATTATGATGCAGAATGCAGGAATAATAAGAGAAGAGACAAAGTTGCAAAATGGGTTGAAAAAGATTTTGGACTTGAGGGATCAGTTTTACTCCAAGGATAGCATAGTAACAGATTTCAAGCTCGACGACGAAAATTCCCAAAAACTTGTTCTGACGTTGCAAGTAAAGTCGTCGTTGATTGTTTGTGAAGCAATAATAAGAAGTGCATTGATGCGACAAGAGAGTAGGGGGGCACATTATCGCTCAGATTTTCCAAATCTAGACGATAGAGAATGGAAAGTAAACATCTTTTGTAGGAAAAATGATAGCAAAGATATGCGATTATATAAACGGAATGTTAACGAGATTAAGGGACCTCTGGCAGAATTGCTCAAAGAACACATAAAGCCAGAACACCAACGTGAATTCGAATGAAATAGAGATATAGGATATAGATGCATGACATTCGCAGCTGTAGGAAGTATATGAGTATGTACGTAAGCTAGTAACACAGTATGCAGGTTGACCCTAGCCCAATCAGATATTATTGTAGAGTTTGCGTACAATCTTGTACAAAAAAAGAGTTGCTCACCATAAATGTAAACCAATAAATTAAAAAGAGAGACACGATAAATTGCATCTATAATAGTCCATTCTGTGATGTTCTACTTCAGTTATTTATCATCATTACGACGTATCATCATTTTATGTCATTTGACTGAATTAGAAATTAATTTTGATAGATAGTATTGAAAGTTGATGCTTTGTTGCATAATTCAGAAACTTCGTTATCTTGTAACGCTTTTAACACTACTTACGATGGGCCAGATACGAATTACTATCTTTTGACCCAAGATTTCAAAGTTAGTTGACTAATATCAGATCAGACTTGTGCAACAAAGCAAAAGTTGGCATTAAAAAGTCAAAAAATTTAGACAAATATCACATTTGAAACTTTTATAAAAAATGGAGTTTAATTAGATTTATGTCGATTGCCAAGATCGAAGAAATAGTAGGAACGTCAGATAAGGGATGGGAAGATGCTGCTCAAGTTGCTGTAAGTGAAGCTGTCAAAACAGTACGTGGAATTCATGGAATAGAAATAGTGGATCAAACTGCTCAAGTGGATCCCAATACTGGTAAAATAACAAAATATAGGACATGTATCAAGTTCTCGTTTTCTGTTGAAAGGTAAATTAGAGAATAGAGGCTAAAATAAATAAATATGAGCTGTCTCAGACGAAATCATTAAAATTTAGAAGGGACATGAGTCAATACCACCTTTGACAAATTCTTTTTGATTTATCTTGATGGAATGAAAACTCGAGAGCTTCAATTAGGGTTTTTTATTTTCTTAGATACTTGTTAATTCTAAGTATAGTATGATTGTTGGTGTCATATTTCAGCACGAGAACTATAGTACATGTGATCTTCTCTGTGCCCTCCCTGGCCCATACCTATGTTCTTGTAATCATATACAAATTCTATTGATCGAATCCACTTGACCATCTTGTACCCTAGTTGTGTCTCTGCTCTTAGTCTTAGTGGGGCGCCGTGCCCTATATCAAGTGGTTCACCATTCATTTCATAAGCTAGTATGGTTTGTCGATGTTTTACAATCTCTAAATCTAGTACTTCATAGAATTCATCCCCATCTGTGTACTGAAAAGAGCGGAATACGACATAGCGAGCATCTGGAAGAGGATTACATAACGATATGATGTATTGCATAGGCACACCAGCCCAACCTCCTATAGACGTCCACCCTTGGATACAATAATGTTCAGTAATTTGTTCCTGCTTACTCATGGCCTGTAGATCTAAAAGTGAAAGTTCGAGTTGTCTTTGAACTAGTCCGTAAATCTTGAGCTTGTAGGTATCGAATTTATTTGCTAAGAGCTCTTTGTATTCATGAGTATCAGGAGGATAACCATTTACTCTGAAAAATGAGGAAACATCTGACTTTTGGAATTGCTGTTTTGATACGGCATTACGGAATAAAAGCCATTTTGCTGGAACTAACACTACATCAAGACTATTTTGAATTCTCCTTGGTTTACGTAGTGATATTCCTGTTACCCAAGTGTGAACTATTATAACAAATAAGACAATAAGTGTAAATAGACCAGCTGCTACTGCAAAGCTAGTTGTATGACCCAATACAATATTTCCCATATTTTCTGAAAATCGCTCGGATATTACCATAGTTAGGTGGATTATGATAAATAAAACAAATGCAATCATGCCAAGAAAATGAAGACTTCTTGCTACTTGCCGCCCTCTAAATATCCTTGGATACTTTGGAAATCTTGCATCTATTGCCGGAGACATTGCAGCTCCTGTTGCGATCATGAATGGACCTAGGACAAATACTACTACGAAATAAGTGAGCTGTTGAATTGCGTTATATGGATGACCTGCCGGAGGGAAGTGAAACGATGCGTACATCATTGCGTCATGAAAGGCCTGCGGAACTATTGACCATGTTGTAGGAATTAGGCGCTGCCATTCATCACTTGTAAAAAGCAGCAGATAGTATGCGGCTCCATTTGCTATCCAAAATATGATAGAAAAGAAGTGCCAATGCCTTCCCAAGCCGAGGTTTTTGTGGCCAGGTAATGCTATCCAAGAAGAGAACGGCTCTTCCTCTTCTAATGATATCCATAATCTGTCTTCAGGCATTTTCTTTTTTGTAAATTTGATCCATTCAGTGCCTGGCCTAGCATGATCATTCCAATACAGCTTTGGAAGGGCACTAAGTATCTCAATGCCACTGCGGATCAACAAAGTAATGAATATGATATTAATAAAGTGTGCAAATCTCAGCCAGAATGGAAAATTATCAAAGCCTTCCATAAGAAATGACCTCTTTTAATAGTCGTAGTTAGAGTTAATCCCTTTTTTAGATAGAATGCGATCAACATCTTTTTCTCCTTCTATTATCAATTTCTTAATTCTGTATGTAGAAAAATCTGCGTCCTCGAATAGATAATGCAAGGTTCCTTCTCTTCTTCCGATTCTGACTAGGTCCGTTATAGATGCCCCGTGTTTTTGATTTAAAGAATTAAATTCCGCTTCCGTATCTCTAAGTTTTGCTTTTGTGGTCTGGTCTATCTTTGTACCATCAGAGTGCAGGATACCATATATCTTTCTTACCAAGGATAAATAGTTTTCAATTGCACTCAGCATTTCTATGTTACTGTCAGTTTTATCCATAAACATTCTATCTTTAGCTCTGTGCCACACCTCAATCATATTTGCTGGTAACTCCTCTTGTTGCCGTGGAAAGACATCAACGATATAAAATTTCTTATCCAGCTTTGGTGAACGCCTTACTAATTCCAACATTGGCATATTAGTGAGCAAACATCCATCCTATAGATACCTACCACTTTGCTCAGTCCATTTTATACCATAGAAAGGATATCCAGCACATGAAACTATCTTGTCTACCATAATCATCGTATCCCCCATCATAGACCATCCCAAGAGGAAAAAATGAAAACGGAAAGTTAGAATACTCTATTTAGTGACTTCTATGGCCTGTCCGTCTTCGGTTGCAACTTCTTTATATACGGACTTCTGGATTAGTGATATTGCCTTGGCCATATTCTTTCTTAATTCTTCTAAGGTTTTACCCTTGCTTATCGCCTCTGGCACTTCGAGACATGTTCCAACAAGATCTCCCCTTTCGGTAACCCTTATAAAAATAGTGAATAACAATTCGGTCAGTAGGTTATTTCCTTCGTATTTGTTTAATAAGACTTTCAGCACTATTCTAGGTAGTCATAATTCATTTTCTTCTTTATGTGAAGCAAACTAAGTAAAGCGATCATAAGGAAGTAGACATCAGAGAAGACGGCAGCATTGACAATAATGAATGAATGGCATATAAATAGCGGACTAATTATTGCCGCAGTAATGGTTTCTACTACTATCTAATAGATTGCTTCCTATTACTAAACATGGTAACCAGTGCCTGAAGTCTGGGCTAAACCGATTGAACTAATTAAATTAGTTGCAAATGATTGCAAACGACTTCCCATGGACTTAATATAATGTAGATAAACTATATTTCCTATTATGTGGAGATAGGCAATATCTGGTCATGGTTGACTGCCGTTAAGCCAGTCAGTCGGTCTTATGTGATTGCACTAAATTCGTCGAAGAACGGAACAAACGCTTAACAGAATAAGATGTTTATATAACACTTCATTTACTCTATCTCTAAATTTCTCAAGTGGTAGAAGTGGTGAGGGTAGTGGTAATGTTGATCACTATCATCACTTATCCAGTAGGTAACGACCCGACATACATGCATAAACAAAAGGTATTACTAGTAGCTTGTTAAAATCTAAGGTATAACATAATTGGCTATAGCAAGCCTACATAGAGTCAGAAATATGGCTGATTAATTTCACCGTTATACTGTATCTGCGTGGGCCTGGTTACTACATCTAATTTTCTTCTATGAACTCCAATGGATCCACGTATAGTGATCCATACTCTCCAGGTTTAGAAACTCCACAGTATTTATTAACTAAATCAATTGCATTCTCCAATGATTTGCCAATAAGTCTACCTCTAATCCTGTTGTTAATTCTATCTCGTGGAATTGAATTTGACGTAAGCATCTTCCTTGCTGAAACTGGATCGATCAAGACTAATTGATCTATTGGTTTAAACGCTATAATCCTACGACCTGGAGTGACCGCAATATCTACAACGACTTTTCTACGATCAGATTGTGCTGGTGAGCCTGGTGGTTGTACCATCGTATTATTGGTGGTGGTCTCGCAAACGGAGTATATATTATCTCCGTTCTAGGGCATGGCAACAACAAACTTCTTAAACTCGCTAAGCCACATCGGTGTACTGGATTGGGTGTAGCGGCAAAACAATCTTCAAGGGCCATAAACTACTCCAGTTTCTTAAATGCATGGTTGGTGTGTGGGATCTGTTCTCTTCATTGACATATTTCGCAATCTCATACACACCAACTTACATTGAATTGAACATAATCGAATGTATGTAAACTAAGATCTTTAATTACTTATTACTATAAAAGATAGATGTCGTTCCTGTTGGAGTAACATATTCTATCGATACCATGACCTATCGCTTTGAATTAAGCATCAGTTTTAATCACTGCTACTTTCCTGCTGCTCGTAAAGGATCAGATTCTACTTGAAGTGGTACCCTCTTACACATAACCTAATTATAAAATCATTTTACATTACACATAATGGGTGAGGGGTAATAAGCACATAAAATTACTAAATAGAATAATGATCGCTCATTATTTTAAGTAATGATTAGTAGGAGCTTGAATAGAATTTGCATGATGAAGATCAAATAAAAAGAATAAAGGATACAGCAAATTCATCTACCGAGCCAATAGTTCAAGCGGGAGCAATTGATGCT
>DATBGR010000131.1:0-5214 GCA_036557905.1 Nitrososphaeraceae archaeon
TTATAGTAAATGAATAGTCTGGAGGGTGTGAATATTTCCTTTTTTTCCTTTATAAGATCAAACTCTATAGCTGCAGCAATTGCGTTTGCAGTGCAGGATCCTAACTGTCCTTGATCATATACTTTCTTGGGACATTCGGCAGTCAAGTCTATCTTAGGAGGAAGCTTTTCAATAGGCCTAGGGGCGAAATAGAGATCTCTATGATCTGGGATATCTGGAACCCATCCATAATATTGAATTGATCGTTGCTTGATTTTAGAAGGTTTGGCTTTTTTGCTTTTCAATTAGATTAGATAATGATTAAAGACCCACTCTTTAAATTTTTTCATTCATTGTTAGACAAATTCTATACCTTACATATAATAGGTTCAGATGATTAGACCGAAAATAGGTATTGAGATTTAGCAGTAATTACTTGTGCTAACAAAGTCATAGGGTAATCGGAAATTGCATTAGTTTTTAAAATATTCTGGCAAAGATTTGTAGGAAAAATTGGCTTGAGTATCTGACTATTGTAGGTGTGGGTGCCTCAAGCCATGTTATAAATATCAAGCAATGAATAGCTATAACATGACTCAGGTAAATGTGCGCTATATGGTTCACGACATTGATGCTGCTGTGTAGTTCTATACCACTAACCTAGGTTTTAAACTCCTTTCTAAACGGGCACCGGCTTTTGCTGATGTTATTCGTGGAGACTTGCGACTTCTCCTTAGTGGTTCAAGTAGCACAGCCGGTCTAGTCATGCCTGATGATCAAATGCCAGGACCTGGCGGATGGAATCGTTTTGAGTTAGTAGTAGATGACATAGAGGCTGAGGTAAATCGTCTACACAAAAGAGGTGTGCAATTTCGAAATGATATATATCGTTAAGGGTCCTGGCGGAGCTCAAATCCTTATCGAGGATCCCTCTGGCAACATAATCGAACTCTTTCAACCAGCCGATAGAAACTAGACTTAGGTTATAAAATCCAGAATCTATATTGGATTGGTCCTATTCTACATATTGGACGAAGATTCAGAGAAGCTGATATTTAATAAAATAAAATCCTACCTGACATTTCTCAATATTCTTGATTTAGAAAGACAAGGTGCAGATATACAAAGCAAGGTAGAAGAATTAGAACAGCTCAAACAATCGATGATAGATCGTGATCAAGTAAAGGATGTGAAATAGCACACTTGTCAGACCAATTTGTGGCTATAACGACAAGACTCCAAGAACTTGAAAGAAAGCAACAACAACCATATCAACAGAGTTATAAACGTCAGTTTGTAGGAAGGAGCAAACATATTTAATCAAGGCTTTTATATAATCAAAAGTTCTATGACTGCGGCAGCAACAACAAATCCTGCGATTAATGAAGAAAAACTTAATCAATTTCTAGGAAAGATATTATCTGATTTTGGAGGTGCAGCAAGTGCAGTTTTGGGCTACGTTGGTGATAAACTTGGCTTGTATAGAGCAATGTATGATTTTGGAAGGCCAATAACATCACAAGAACTTGCAGATGTTACCAAAACATCAGAGCGCTATGTAAGAGAATGGCTTGCAAATCAAGCTGCAGGTGGATATATCGAATATGATTCTCCTTCTAAAAGATACTCACTTCCAATAGAGCATGCACTAGCTCTAGTCAATGAAACAAGCCCTGCTTATACAGCTGGAGGTTTTCAAGTGTTGATGGCCTTTTATAAAGATGCGTCAAAATTATTAGAAGCATTTAAGACTGGCAATGGCATAGCATGGGGAGATCATGATAAAGACCTATTCGAAGGAACTGAAAGATTATTTAAACCAGGCTATACTGCCAATCTAGTAAGTTCTTGGATTCCTGCTCTTGATAATGGCAAAGTTGAACAAGCTCTTAAGAAAGGTGGCGCTAAAGTTGCAGATATTGGATGTGGTCATGGAGTTTCTACTATACTAATGGCAAAGGCTTATCCTAATTGCAAGTTTTATGGATTTGACAATCATCCGAAGTCTATAGAATATGCAAGAAATAAGGCAAAAGAAGAAGGACTAGATGAAGATAGAATATCTTTTAGCGTTACATCTTCTACTAACTTTCCAATTCCTAACAATAATGATGGATACGATTTAGTAACATACTTTGATTGCCTACACGATATGGAAGATCCAAATGGAGCAGCAGCTCATACTTTAAAAGCACTAAAACCTGAAGGAACAATGATGATAGTAGAACCTTTTGCAAATGATAAATTTGAAGATAATCTAAATCCCATAGGGCGGCTGTTTTATGCTGGTTCTACCATGGTGTGTATACCTGCATCTTTAAGTCAAAATGGGCCAGCATTAGGTTCACAAGTAGGAGAGCATGGTATATTACAGGTAGTAAAGTCTGGTGGGTTTAAACGCTTTAGAAGAGCAGCACAGACATCATTTAATATTGTATACGAGGCAAAGCCCTAAATGACAGGTAATTAAAAGACAGAATTTGCTGTATTCATTTATTCAATTTCAAATTTCTATTGTTTACTTACTGGATACGACTAATTGATATAGAATGCATCTAAGCAAATATGGATCATTCATAGACTAGAGTCAGATTAATCTATCGTTTCTCTGTATAGCAACAGCCCTAGAAATAAAGCCTGAGGGGGACCCCTCAGACCTAGTTAGTATTTTTGCTTTGGATTCCTTATGGCACTTGTATGTCCGGTCCTATTTACAGTGGTAGAGATTACATTAGTAGGCATATGCGTCAAGGCAACTACATTACGACTAAATCATATTTGATAGCGACTGCCTAATTCTACTAACAAATCATGTCAAGTCATTAGACCTATTTTATTAGTCCTCCCACATTAGCCAGACCTAGTTTCATTTATTAAATTGCTTAAAGAGACGGCCATGAGTCCAGTATGAATGAACAGAATATTACTTGACTCGCATACGGCATGGCCGTATAATATTTGTTTGAATATTGGGATAAACATTATCCATTAATTTCTAGTTATATCTTAGATAACACAGTTAAGTCTGAATAAATACTACTGCCCTACACACCTTTTGCAACCACAATTACTAATACCGGTCGCTGGCCTCCGGCCACTGCAATTGACATTGATTAATCACTTCCTCTAATCTAGTTAGTTGCAGTATCCAGTGACCTATTTTATGGTCCTTTGAAATAATTTTGGCATTAGACAGTTCTTAAAGAAGATAAATATGATTTGAGGTTACTATTTCATCTTACTCATATAATCCATTGTTGAAACCCTTATTGCATTATGAATATGACTAGTTTAACATTCATAGTCCAATTAATTCTATTTGCGACTGTAACCTCAACGCCTATCACGGTAATAGAAGTAACTCCAAGAGATTACTGAAATATCTCTTCCACTGCCAGAATTGGAGTCGTCTCCAATGAGGTGACATTAGAACAATTTGGTGAGTCCAAATCACGCCACCGACATCCTGAACGCAGCACTTAAATACCAGGGAGCAGTTCACGGTTTGAATACGCTGGACAGCCAGTGTCAGCACGTGGTTCAGACAGATGACTTGCGATAAATTCCAGTTGTTTTTTGACAAAACGTCAATAGGATAGAACTTGGGCAGTGGTATATCACCTCCAGATAATTTCCCATAGATGCCCATCTAGATCTTTAAAGTATCCTGAATAAATCCCCCAAGGACGCTCACGCGGTTGATCTGTTATTATTGCTCCAGCTGATTTTGCTTGCTTTAGTAAAGCATCTACCTCTTCTTTTGTATCTGTAAGATACCCTAGACTGAATTCTGTGGAACTTTCTTTCCCCATTTTTTGATTTGCATCTTTGGCGAGTTCTGTTCTAAGATACAAGGAAAGCAGTAATCCGTTTTGTAATTCAAACATTGCTACTGTCCCATCTGCTCCTGAAATTTCATCATGATATTCGGTTGCAACAATTCCGTTTGATGGCAGTCCTAATCCTTCACGATAAAACGCGAGCGATTTTTCTAAATTATTAACGCCTATTGTTATCACATTGATACGAGATTTCATAATATTCTTTCTATTCTAGAGTTTATAATTATATAAAATAACACATACTATGAATAACAAAAAGGTATAATTCAGGTGGGTAATCAAAATGCAACCTTTCTATGTAATTACAACTAGTAATAAGGCAGAAGATGTATCAAAACACCTACTGTTGAAAGCATTCTGGGGCTTGAAATGTTGTAGATACCGCATTATGCTGGACTCAACAATCTGGCACTCATCTAAATATATGATCTAGACTTCTATCCGTATAGGAAATGTTACAATATACTCTGAGTTTGATTACAGATGAATTTACAGAATTACTGATGACGGTATCACATTGTGGGACATTATCTTACACGGTTCAACACATTAATTTGGGATACAAAACTGTTACTATAAAACCTTAATTATTACCTCCCATCTAAATAAAAACCGGTAATGCCAAGTTATTATGAGCTAGGAGCGACTATGCAATTTTGATACAAAAATCCTTGAAAATATATAGTTCTACAATTTTTCTGATATTTGTTATCTGTACACTCATTTTATCCATTTCAACAGTTCCCCTTACAAATAATATTAGTGTAGTTTTTGCGAAAAAAGATAACAGCGATAGCGGCGGTGATGATGGAGGTAGTAGTAAAGACAAAGACAGTGATAAGGGTTCTAGTAGTGATAATGAAGGCAGCAGCGATAATAGTGGAGGCGGAGAAACAACAACTACAGAGGGAGGTGACGGCAATAGCAATGGCGGAGGCAGCAGTAGTGATACCAGTAATACTCCTTCTACCACTAAGGCTCCAACAAACCAAGAATCCTGTCCTGATGGGTCAACACCAGATGCTAGTGGTAAATGTCCTACAACAGCAGCAGATAATAGTGGAGGAACAACTACGCCACCTCCAGCAGCAACTCAACAGACAACAACCTGTCCTGATGGGTCAACACCAGATGCTAGTGGTAAATGTCCCACATCCTCTACGTCAACACAAGAAACAACACAGCCTCTGGCAACTCAGCAATCTTGTACTGATGGGTCAACACCAGATATTACTGGTAATTGTTCTACGCCAGCAGATAGTAGTGGAGGACCTATTACAACGTCACCTGCATCTAACACGGTTTCAGATACTCCTGAACAACAGTATAAAAATTGTAAAAGTGGTATAGGCGGAGGTATACCCGGAAATTGTAAACCTCCACTTACGACTAT
>DATBGR010000132.1:0-3958 GCA_036557905.1 Nitrososphaeraceae archaeon
GATAGAACAACTAACCTCGAGAGGTTTGCACAAGCGCAGATTCCATTAACAATAGTAAATCCAGAACTGACATATTGACTGATTAGCGGATATCTAGCGACGACTACCACAGTTTACCCGCTTTTCATTGATATATAGGCAGCTAGCATGATTCTTGTGTGCTGCTGATGTCATAGTCAGACTGTATGAAATCAATTACAAAGTTTGTAACTCTAAATAAAATATATTTTATGGCGGTCATAGCTTCTGCTGCAGTCAACCACGATAGTGTGTACCAATTCTGATTCCCGATCTTCTAAATAGCTAGTTTTGTCTATAGGTCATCGTCTTTCAACAAAAGGTACATATAGATGGTTTCTTTGCAGTATTTTATAGCCATTGCAAGTGCAACCTTAAACTCTCTAGGAACATTTAGTGCAAACGCTTCAAAATGATCATACAACATCAAGTAACCTTCTTTAGGACACCACAGCAGGTCCCATATGCATCCTTCAAAAGCATCCCAATTTCTACCATAATAATCAGGGAAGTCTACCTCCCCCGAGATTTTTAAGAAGGTTTCCTTTATCTCTTCTCCCTGAATCTATGGATCGCAGATAGTGACGAAAGCAGATATACATCAGAATTAACCTTGTTTAAGAATAATGCTTTGACATCCTTTATAAAATTCATTTTGTTATCTGTTCAAATGTCTTATAATTATCAGGAGTATAGCCACTCATGATATGCTTATTGCGACCACTCCGAATGTTATGCTCTGTTTCTCTATGCGTGGATCCGTTGTACGTAAAAACATAGTGCATCGTATTTTAATACATTGCTTGCCTTGACTGCGTCGTTTGGAACGCATATAGTATGACGCAATGTGTCATTCATCTTCGTCAGGTCGGTTTTTGATGTTTGAAGACTTTGAAGACCTGCCTTAGATCAGTCTAATCCTCCACAGGCCAATTACCCTTCGTAATAAATTCTACGAGATTACCCGCAGGATCTCTAAAGTATATTGATTTTAATGTGTCATTTCCCCATGTTAGTTCCTTTTCGATTATGATCCCATTTCGAATCAGAGCATCTTTCAAACCTTTACAATCCTGCTTTTCGATCTCCAAAGCAAAATGGATAATCGCAGGTGGAGTTGAAGCACCGTGAGATGGAAATATACTTCCGTCTTTATTAGTTGTACTGACAGGATTAAATATCAGTAACATACTCCTTCCAGCCTTCAAGAACACATGTCTACCAGGTTCCTCGGATACGAATTCCAATCCAATACTGTTGACATAAAAATTCTTCATCTTCTCCAATTCAGAGGAGTAAATACACGTTTCAACAATTTTTCTAAACATACGTTATCATTTTTTGTGTTCTGTATATGATAATTTCCATTTAATCCTACTTACCCCAATCACGCGTAGACGCTCTTTTAACTACTAACTTTCACCAAATATCATCTAGCTTCGTTATAACATAAAATTCACGAATTTGACAGCGTTTTCTACTGGTGAACAGAAGTTTTGTACTTGTTTACTGTAATCTGATCGGTGGAGATGTCGACAGCTCGTAAGTACCTAAAATATCCAGAACAAATCATAGTCCTTACCGGACTTCAGATACCACTTTAATGATTTTGCCACGCAATCAAGAGGCCGTTGGTCTAACTGCTGGTAGCGTACGGGATCGGCATCAGCCCCGGTGGTCTAACTACTGATCCCGGGCAATGTACTATGGATGGTGTGCTTTGGATGTACTACGAAGTGCCATGTGTCCTTATCCTAGGATGCCATGGCAACCTAGGAATCTTAATCATCGGCTTGCTGACTGCTATTGCCTGATGGTTTACCAATATTGGTGCCGTAAGGACCATCAACACCGCTGCAAAGCCTATAATCATAAGGGAGATACCTACTTGGTGTCGTATCATGCAAATTGTTATAATATTTCTTTATAATTAAAGGTTCAGTAGAATATTTATAGTATAATGAATGAAGATATAAAATAATAAATCAGCAAAGTATAAAGAAAGACAAAATTTTTCAGATTCTGTTAAGGAAAAGTTTCATAGAAAACAACATCAGAAAGTAAACTCATCAATGGGTAATCCACATCCGCCCGGCGAACCAACTGGTATCCTACATCGTAACTGTCACGGAAATCTACATGGCCAGATGGTGTCCGAATCTTTCTTATCCAATATGTGGAACCTAGGTGTCCCAAAAAAGCATGAAGGTTTAGCAATACAAGCCGTATATGTCTGCCCTTGTTCAAACAAGATGATAGCTGTATAACTGCGAATTTTCTTAATTAACTATACCTTTTTCGTCTAGGTAACAAGGATTAACAAGTCAGTCACAACGAAATGGCACCCAGGATTATATGGGAAGTCATCATTGTAATCGTACATGGATGAAAATTTGACGGCAAAAAAAGAATCTACACAATTTAATACAGTTGGTATGGACTTGAAAGACAAGGCACAGATATTCATTCCTGAGCTACAAATGAAATGGGGAGAAGCTTCAGATGCATTAAAGAAATCATGGAAATCATATAAAATAGCTAGAGCATCAAACGATCAGATGGAGATGAATATCTTAGCGGTCAGAATAAACAATATTCAAGAGTGGATGGGTATAGAAGTAACTGAATTTGAATGACGAACTGTCGCGCCTGTTAAAGCATCCCTAAATTTAGGGTCGACAACTATACATTAGATCAGAAAGCAGGGATCTTGGCAACTGTATCTACTGTGATCACTCGCCAGCGCCCAAGACAGTGCAGCAAGCAGGCAACTGGGTACCCATCACGAAAGCGATCAAGGTAGCGGCAGTAATAGTTGGTCTGTTAGCATAGCGAACTAGATTCATAAATCGGAAAACGAATAGATAGCGGAGCGATATTTCCGGTCTTATTATGTTGAATCCATCTAAGTGACTACCGTGTGCAACATAGACTACCGGATTTGTAGCTTGTATCGTTGGATGTGGCAGCTTTTGCTGATGGATCACTACCCACCCTGCACAGAATTCACATCGGTGAGTCCGATCACAACGCAGTTAGTCAGTAGTAAAATTAAATACCTACCGTTGATATCACAAACAGATTACAGAATAGATTTCCTGAAACTTTTAGAAGCCATGATCTAGATTAATGGTTTAAAACGCATATCTACTTATCGAGATATTAAAGTGTAAGGATAACAATGTTATTAAATTCAATGACCACAGAGCGAACCCTATACATCATCAGCGCCGTCTCAGCTATAGCAGTTGTGTTGACAGGCACAATTGCGACACCCACATTCGCAATAAAGAATTACTTCAACTGCATGACTGACAGAGCTAACGAACATGGGAAGTTGACTCTAGACGATGCTCATATTTGTTTACACAAGGAATATGGCGTATATCGCAATATCCCGTATGACGTTTTCACCGGTAGGAGCGGTGCCTACTAAGGCATCAATTTCTTTGAAACTGTATAAAAAGTGCCTCGGCTAGATGAATTCTAGTAGTCAGTGAAGGTCAGAACGAACACAATCAGCAGAAGAAGATAGATGATGTAGTCAAAACAATCGGAAGATCATTTTCAACAATATTCTACTGAACGGGACTAATGCCTTTGTAATAACACCATCCATAGCTTGCCATTTCCAATCAATCCCAGTCTTTTTATCATATACAGATAAGCCATCAATCCACATACGTCTGAATACACCAGCCGACCTCCATTCTTGGAATCTATCGTGTACTGTACTTGAAGCTCCGAGACTTCTTGGAAGAGCATTCCACTGGCAGCCGGTACGTAAAACATAGAAAATAGCACAGATAAGATATTAACACGATCACCTGATTGACAAAATCAAAGGCGAGGGTCTCAATAGTACAAATTATAAACATATTTACACTAATACAAAGATGATATTGAATAATTGTTGTGGTTTGTCTCAAAATATACAAAT
>DATBGR010000133.1:0-10339 GCA_036557905.1 Nitrososphaeraceae archaeon
CATAAAATTTTCTTCGGATTAAGTTTCAATATCCAGGCGTAGATACAATTTTAAGCGGCCATAACTTTTCGACCACTTGATTAGAGTGTCGGGGACGTCAAGTGAGGATATCAAACTATGCCCGAATTGCAACGAAGGCCATCTAAAACTTATTTACTTAAATGATTCACTAAAACATTCTAAGGGAATAGAGTGGGCTTTAGTGTGTGATAAATGTGGTATCAGAGCTGAATTTTAAGATATGCGACCTAAAACCGGCACTTCGCATGACTACCTTCACAAAACTAACTTTGTCGAGCCTTGGACTGTGATCAATAGTCTGCTTATCTAGGTTTGGGGTGCTGATTTAACAATGAACAAGGATTTGATATTACGTTGATCATTAGTGTTGGTAATTTAAAAGGAGACAAAAGGATACAAATAACGCATCAGATATATCGACTGTGCGATTCTAAGATAATAGCAGTCCTATTGACCTAAGCTGCAAGAAGAAACCCTCTATGTCCATATCACATTAATCTTTTGTTCATCGCGCACTATCAAACTCAATGAGTTCCACTATCTTTTCGAATTGGCATCCCAGTTCGCTTGTAACTTAGTGTAGCAGAAGCAAAATTGATATCTGGTTTATTATTTTTATTTTCCCACAAGAATAGCGTTTACTAGACCGTCTTGTCCAGGCCTCGAAACAACTCTGGCATGGCCTAATTCTGTTTCCAGCAATGCCCCTTTACTGATAACCCCTCTTCTCTCATAATCTTTGTTTGCAGTGTTTTTTACTACATTTAGGATCTTCAATTTTGTGACCTTCTTTGATTTAAAATCTGCCACGTTAGCAAATTCAGATGTTTTAAGCCCAGTCTTATGGTTATTGCCCCTTGTTCTTCGGTTTACAGTCTTATTATCGCCTATTATTGCTTCGTTAGGATAGCGATCGATCTCATACTTCCTCCTACTCCTCATTGACACTATTCGTCCGCCAGTAAGCTTTCTTCCGCCAAGGTTTTCAATCGACTTTCGCATTCTTCCTCTAAGTTGGATAGCTTTAATATTCCGTAATTAAGACCTTTCTGTATATCTGCAAAGCCGTGCAGACATGTTGACCTCATGTGATTATGACGTAGTTTGCCTACTGTATCAATCAAACAACAGATGACTCTAATCATTGCAATCTTGCTCTATGTAATAAACATAGTACTGTTTAGTTATTATATCATGAATCCAATCATAAATCCTGTCTTAAAACCAAATTCGCATCTTGGTAATTATCTAAGCAGATTGCATTATCTAAGATTTATCATTAATAGCCACTTTCGATGACGATATAACTAACCTTTCCTTCATTGCGTTAAAATCTGAAATCCCGAAGTAAATTTGGAATTTTTTAGTTGTTCTATATATTTTTATTCTACCAACTTTTTCAAATTCGACAAAACCAACTTGAAGTAAATCTCTTATATGATCGTAGACCTGAGAACCACGGATTTGCAGCAGACGCCTTGAATCGAGAGGTTGTTCGTATGCAATATATGACAAAGTCCTTAACGCCCCGGATGAAATAATTGGACGCTGCGCGAATTTTCTAACTAACGGTGTATAATTAGACTTTACTTGTAGCACATAATTTCCATCGTCCAACCGAGCTATTTCGATAGCCTTGAACAGTGATTCAGTCTTGTCTATTAGGGTCGTAAGTATTCGAGATACTCTAGTCCTCGACGAAATTCCTGAAGCCAATACAATTTCGTCGAGCGAAAGTGGCCTTCCAGACGAATATAGAATTGTTTCAATTCTGGCGGTAATTTCATCTTCTGGTAGCATCTTAGATCCCTTTAATGTGCCCGTACATAAATTTACGTAAGGACCGTGTCATGGACTCCCCAAGCGACTTATAACTATGTCCTCATCGCCCTTCTCACTATCGTCTAGGTTGACAATTTGCTGTATCTCAACTTTTCCTTTCGTTGCTAAATATAAAACTGCGAGAAAGTACCTCGCTACCTCAATAGGAGTTAATTTTGCCGAAAGAGCACTAAAAAGTATTGTTCCATCCGCATTAACTATGTCCAATATAATTTGCTCTCGTTCTTGTAGAATTTGTTCTATCTTGATAAAATATTGATCAAAATTAAAAGTATCCAAAGAATTTAGATCTAGGCTTTTTTTTACCGGTTTAGGACTGTTTAGCCTTACCAATATACTTTCAAGTAGGCCTACCAGATCTTCTAAATTCACTGGATAGGTGGATTCGAATCTGTAGGGTATTTCCATAGGTTTTAGCTCTACAATCGGCATTGATAATGGAATTTCATCAACTCGCTTTCTCTGCATCGCTACCTTTTCTAATCTAAATATGCTTTCGACTTTAAGCCTGTGTATCATCGAAGAGGTTAGAACAGCTACTCCACACAATCTTAAATCTCGTCTATCAGAATCATCAATTAATTTCACTAACATATGAAGGAGGGACACAATGTCAATTTGCCAAATATCCTTCTTAATTATGAGGGATGGATTAAAAAGCAGATTCAAAGGCGGGCTAGAAATTTTCTTTTTGGTTTCCATACTTCTCTCGGCCTGATCCAAATCATTGGACTGATGGTCAATATTCTGACCATGTACATCTGCCTCCGGCATCTTACTATCTTATTTGTAACTGACATTTTTATATGTCGCTAGTCGATTTAATTCCAATTGAGAATGAGTGACTGTTCTAAATTATCTCCAATTTGAAAATTTGTTTCCTGTGATAGGTTATCTCAACATTACTACGGGATTGGTACGCTATAAAGAGGAAAATTTGTACCAACTAATTTACTAATATTATCATGAATAGTTGTGAGATTAGGTAAATGTCTTAACGAGTTGATTTAAATACAGTATATGTGTTAAAGTTCACAATTGGAACAACAAAAAAGTAGCCGGAAAGTACGGGCAGAAGTCAAGTTTCCATTAATATTAATTCATACCCCTTACGGATTAAGCTTTTTTGATAAGATAGCAGCCACCAAGCCAGCAAAGTTTTACGCGAAATTTAATATATATTTGATGCCCCTTATTACAGCACTAGCTATATTTCTAATCGTTGGTTCGATGATGGTGTTATTCTCAAACGGTGTCGCTAGGGCAGGCGTTCGCGATGCTGGTCCTCAATCGAATCTACTAATACCTGGACTCAATCCGTATCTACCTTGGACCTACGGATGGATAGCGCTAGTTATCACTATAATTGTTCATGAAGCTGGGCATGGAATAGTGGCAAGAATATATGGTATAAAGGTAGAGTCAACTGGACTCGTCTTGATTCTGGGGATTCCCATTGGTGCGTTCGTGAACATAGAACGAGAGGAATTAGCTAGAACATCTCTTAAACAAAAAAGTGCTGTCCTTACTGCGGGTCCGATGAATAACATGATCCTTGCTGGGATATGCCTCTTAGGTCTATATTTGATAGTTTCTAACCTGACAGTCTTACCGGTCACTGGAGTCCCAAAATATGGCGTTCAAGTTTTGGGCGTAGGCGATGGAACTATAGCAAAGTCTATTGGACTTGTGAAGGGTTCGATAATCCAAAATATAGACGGGACCCAAGTCAAAGATATTCAAGATCTCACTAAAATCTTGAGATCGAATTTAGGTTCTAGCGTGACGATCGTCTGGAAAGACGAAAAGGGCGCATTGGTAACACATACCGCAAACTTGCCCAAAACCGTCGAACCAGATAAGGGTGTATTAGGCGTTACTATTACTAATGTTGCACCTGATCCATCAATGGTATTGAATCGCTATAAGTCGGCTTTCGGGTCAAATCCAATAGCACTATTACTTCCACCTACAATGGTACAGGGATCGGTCCCCTATTCTGATTTGATGGCTTCAAAGTACTCTTCTAGCATACTCGGGGAGGCCTATCCAATATTCTCAAACTTTTTGTTTTGGCTCTGGTTTGTGAATTTCAATGTGGGTATATTTAATGCGCTTCCGATTGGTCCACTTGATGGAGGTCAGCTGTATAATTCACTGATTGAAGAAAAACTAAAAACTCGAACTAAAAGGCTAAAAAATGCATCTCTGATACTAAGTGCAGTAATGACCGCAATAGTGGTTGCATCATTCCTCCTACCTTGGGTGTTTCGCTGATACCCGATAAAATCTATAGTCAATTGGATCTAGAAAAATGATCTCAGAAAAAGTTAGGATATAAAGATAGCACATAATCATGCACATCTTTTATTAGGAGCTTTCGCCGAACTTCTACTCCATAGGATAATCTGGTTGAATATCCCTGCGGGCTAATGGCTTTCTGTATTTCACATTAGCCCGTGGATTCTGAGTTTTCAAAGTTCATATTAAAAAGGCTATTTTTGCTTTTAATGAGTTCGTACAGTTCTAGTTCATCCTCGATATAGGAACGATTTAAATGTAATATGATGCCAGAATTTGGATATATTAAAACAAATAAATTATGATCACTATTGCCTTTCTTTCCAAATCTTATGTCACCAACTAATAGATTCGATGATATTTTGCCATTCATACCACTAGAGGCTTATGCATAATGAAAAAAACGACCAAAACAGCTAGGGAAATTCATTTTGATCGTAAAATCCTGCCAGTGAAACTGAATGACTCAGTATTGGAAAAGGTATTCAATTCAAGTTCCGGTGATAAACGGCCGATATTGTCAATTGTGATAGGAACTAAACCGGACTTCTACAAGCAGGCTCCGCTTATCCTAGAGGCTTCTAGATCTGAGATTCCGATGTTTGTAATAAATACTGGACAGCATTTTGATAAGCTCCTGGGTTATGGTATCAGTGAATTCGAAATTCAGGATCATGTAGGTTGTAATCTTCAGATTCGTGGAGATTTGATGGAAAAAGCAAGCGAACTGATAGTAAAATTTGGTACATTTGGAAGATATTGTAAAAAAAAATACGGAAATGATATCCGAGTTCTACCAATCGTTCATGGAGACACTATAGTTGCGGGCATAGCACCACTTGCATGGGTATTCGGCGTGGGACAAAAAGTGGCTCAAAATGAAGCGGGGCTAAGATCAATGAGTCCAACTGAAATGAAAAATGTAACCCGGTTAAAAGAGCCCAGTAGAAGTGTTATAGAAAAATTTGTGGCATCTCAACTGTATGGAAATTGGTTCATTGCTCGAGATGAGCCTTTTCCTGAACAGATTGATACATGGATCTGTTCAGCAGGGACGCAGTATTTCTTTGCTCCAACTTCCCTTAACAAAGACAATCTGATTCGGGAAGGATACCCAGCAGAGTATGTCCATACAGTAGGAAACTCAGTTGTGGACGCGATAAATATGAAAAGACAGCAAAAAACATCACGCAGAATCTTTGATCTTTTTCCTGCCTTGGAATCAGATGACTGGCTGCGAGTTGATATTCATAGAAGAGAGAACCTGACGCGGCGCAGGTTTACATCCATACTACATTCGATCGGGGAATTAGTAAGACAGGGTAGACAGCGTATTATTTTTATAATGCTAAATGCAACTGGAGCCGCTATTAAATCACTTAACTTAGACGGATACCTGCAAAAACTTGCGGACAATTACCCTAAGAGATTTATTATATCTCCATTATGGAAGGAATACGCTCACGTTATAGAGTTTTTAGATAGCGGTCATTGTTGGGCCGAAATGACAGATTCTGGGTCTATGCAAGAGGAATTGCTTTATTTTGATAATGTCATGTCACTGACGGTTAGGCTCAATACAGATCGTCCTGAAACTGTATTTGACGCAAGAAGCAACGTTTTGATTCCACCAGTAAGTAAAGAATTGATTTCAGCCTTCGTGACTCAGGCTTATGAACGAAGAGAAGGATTAGGTATAAAGCTAGGAAACAAGAAGCATCTGTACGGGGAGCCTGGTAGAGTATCAAAGAGGATCATACGAATTTTAAAAACTGAATTTGAGAAAGGAGATGTTAATTTCTTTCCATGGCTACATCAACGAATAAATTTATGGAAAGAAAATAGCGGACCAGATTATTGGTAAATTGAATATTTATTGGAAATGGCGATATATGCAAGGCAAAAATATACATGGAACTAACTTGTATGAATTTGTGAAGTCAATCATTTATGGTTTTTAGGAAAGGATCTAAAATAGCAACAAAAAGTATAATTCTTAAGGATTCCCATAGTCGTGTAAATTGAATTCTAATTCGGATAATGATGGAAATATTGAAGAAAGTTACTTGGAGCATACTGAGAGGATTTTCTTTGAGTTAGCGAGCGAGCAGCGTTTAGCTATCCTTTTCAAATTAAATCAAGGCAGTTTGCGGCTTGCACAAATTGCAAGAGATCTAAGTGTTACTATGCAGGAAGTTCACAGGAATGTTAATAGGTTGTCGGAAGCTGGAATAATAGACAAGGATTCTAGTGGGTCATTCTTCCTTACCACATTTGGGAATATTGTAATCAAACATATCTCAACTTTTGGTTTCCTCTCTAGAAATAGATCATATTTTTCTGAGCACATACTCAGTGACCTTCCGATGAAATTTGTACAGAGAATTGGGTCATTAGATGATTCAGAATATGTCAATGGATTTGTTGCAGTACTCGAGTTATGGAAGAAGCTATACGATAGCTCTACAGAATATATATATGCTATGCTGCCTCAAATACCCTTCGAACTTATTGAGACGGTAATTTCCAAGATTAAGAAAGACGGCATCAAATTTAGCTATATTCTTCCCCAAAATGCTGTAATTCCTAAAAAAGGCTTTGATTTGCTTAAAGCTGCTGGATTTCACGAGATATTGAAGAGTGGCATTGCAGAAAGAAGAATGATTGACAAGATCACAACGGCTGTCGTTCTGAATGAAAGACACGCAACAGTTCTCTTCCCTAACACTAAAGGAATTACAGATATGAATTCCTTATTCTCTGATCTATCAACTAGTGGTGAGTCAAATGGACTATTTCATGATTGGTGTCTTGATTTCTATAGGTACAATTGGTATAATTCCAAATCCTTCGATGAGAAGAGACTCAAGGAAGTTTAGGGAGTTCGAAGAAATTTCAACCATCTTCACCAAGCTCGTAGGACCTCGGCTCAGAATTAGTCAAGTCTGTCTTTAATTTAGAGTAATCAAAACTGGCAATAATCTTGGCATTACAAGAATGCCAGATCTATCTTTCTTAATTATTCCTTGCAACCAGTTGGTATCTACAACATTCCTCAACAAAGGGTTTAAGGTGTTCCTCTCAGATATGCCCACGATGATAACTGCTTCAACCGGAGTGTGAACTGCGATTTAATGCGGGACCAATTCTATGTGTCTTATAATTAAACTAGGCTAGTTGATGTTTTCAGGATGCGATCTGGTCTACCAACGATACGGGTTTACAGCGAAGCTTTATCTAAAGCTTCATTCACTAATGGGAATAGTAGTACAATAATGTTCAGTTGGCTTGTCAAATTTAATACCTTAGTCTTGAAAAAAAGCAGTAATATTTATTAATGATTATGCCAGATCTTAAATGGCTTTTTGCGGAAAACTATTAATGTGAAATTATTTGACTTTGCTAACCGGTATTATGCAAAGTTATGATTATATGGTGCCGCGGCTGCCGGAAGAAGAATAATTGTGCGAAGAGAGAATAGCGACAAATCGGACAAAGGAGAAAGAGATGCTCAAACCAAGAACAAGAGCAGAATGAAGAGAAATAGAAATGTCTTGGATAGTAGTATTCAGGCTGAGAATTCGTTATTCATGTCGGACAAGAGACAATCTAAAGAAATATCCAACAGAGCGAACGGGCATGTGATGAAAGTTACTTCCAATGATCAGGATTCACTTTGGGCAGCGGTAGCAGAATCAGTACCGTTAGACGCAAATATTACAGATGCAAGATTCGAAGGACCCAGCATTGCGGTTTACACCAAAAATCCTAGATTCTCACTCACTGAACTCACCATGCATCTATCATCATTATCCAAGTCGTTAAAGAAGAGGATTATTGTGAGAACTGATCCATCTATTAGGATCAACGAAGATGAAGCTAGAATTAGAATCTCAAAACTGCTTCCGAAGGACGTGACACTCTCAGCAATTTTCTGTGATGATGCAACGGGCGAGGTTATATTGGAATTGAATCGTCCCAAAGTTATTGATCCGAATTTAGTTGTTAATATAGCCGAAACTACGGGTTGGATCGCCCATACGAGACAGTCGCCGCATATTCCTTCCAACAGCATAACATTGATACACGCGATGCTTAAGGGTTCTGCCAAGGAAAGAGCCACTTTTTATCAACGCGTTGGTACTAGGATTTTCAGAAAACCACTGGTAACAGGTTCGTCTGCTATAAAACAAATAGAGCCTACAAGGGCTGTATCAAGCCTTGTCGAGGAATCGGCTACGTTGGACCGAGGTGGAGATTTAGCTTTACAAAAGCAAGGTGAAAGTTCGAATTCAGATATTCGAACGAGCCCTCCAAGTTCATCAAATTCTAGTTTAAGTAAACATGAGGTTATGTTGTATTGCTTAGGTGGAGTCAAGCAGGTTGGAAGATCTTGCTTTATAGTAGTGACTCCAGAGAGCAAAGTCATGCTGGATTGTGGAATTAATCCAGGAGAGGATATAGCCTTGAATGCTTATCCACGGATTGACTGGTTCACCTTCAACCTAGATGATCTTGATGCAGTAATAATTAGTCATGCACATATTGATCACCAAGGATTTTTACCTGCCCTATACAAATACGGTTACAAGGGCCCAGTTTATTGTACAGAACCCACATTACCTCTAATGACTCTGTTGCAGATGGATTCAATAAAAATCGCAAATAATAATGGGACTTATCTTCCTTACGAAGCTAGAGATGTGAATGAGGTCATTAAAAGATGTATAACATTGCCATATGGCAAGCCCACAGATATTTCACCAGATATTACTGTTACCTTGAACAACGCTGGTCATATAATGGGTAGTGCTACAGTCCATCTTAATATTTCTGGTGCACATAACATTTTGTATTCTGGTGATTACAAATATGCTAGAACTCAGCTCTTGGACAATGCCCTTTCTATCTATCCTAGAGTTGAAACCCTTATCACTGAAAGCACATACGGAAATTCTGTTGACGTCATGCCTGAACAGTCATTAGTCTACAATAGCTTTACTGAGAGTGTTAACGACACACTTAGAGGAGGTGGAAAGGTTCTGATTCCGGTTCCAGCTGTTGGGAGAGCACAAGAGATAATGCTCGTTATGGATCGTGAAATGAAGGAAGGACGCTTATTGGAATCCCCAATTTATATCGAAGGAATGATCTCTGAAGCTAGTGCAATCCATATGTCTTATGCACATTATTTGGGTTACAATGTTAGAAAATCTGTAACTGAAGGTGTTAACCCTTTTCAGTCTGAATATTTCACTACAGTAAACGGTACGAGGAAGAGGGAGGACATATTTAACGATGAGAATCCTTCTATAATTATGGCAACTTCGGGAATGCTTGAAGGTGGGCCATCGGTGGAATATTTCAAGCAGATAGCACCAGACCCGAAAAACAAGATCATCTTTGTTTCATACCAAATAAACGGAACTCTAGGCAGAAGAGTCATAGATGGTGTAATGAACGAGATAAGTATGATGGACAAAAATGGTAAGATGAAGGTTGTCCCAGTAAGGTGCTCAACGCAGAAAATCGATGGATTCAGTGGACATAGTGATTTCAATCAAATAATTAGTTTTATTTCGCGGATAAAACCAAAAAGAGTTCTGGTGAATCATGGAGAAAAATCAAAGTCTGAGAATATTGCTAGTACTGTGTATCACAAACTTAAGGTAAGGTCTGGGGTTCCTGATGTTAGAGAGATTATTAGACTGCGGTAATTTTTGTTGTGCTATCCAGTATCCTTTTTAGCCATGTTTACATTATATATTTTGGGTAAGACTTGGCTATAAGATATAAATGCGTTAATTGCAATATTGTTCTAAGTGGAGAAGGTGCATCTAGACACTATCTCGCTAATCCTAGTCATAAACTAGAAAAGCTCCCACCGCCTTTAAAACCGGTCAAGAATCCAGACGCTAGATCCTGATGTGTTGTATTTTCCTAAAGCTGCTGCAGTAACTTGGTTAAATTTTGGGGCAGATTAATGCCGCTCGTAAAATGACTTTACACTTCATTCAGAACAGGTCTGACCTATTATCTTTGATTGATTTTGTATGTCATTTCGCTAATGATCCTAAAATAGTTCAACCTTGTCGCATATTTAACGAACTCAGACTCAGGTTAGTGAGTAGATAGCAATTGATGATATTGCTTTGCCTAAATTTATGGTTAGATT
>DATBGR010000134.1:0-3030 GCA_036557905.1 Nitrososphaeraceae archaeon
TGTACCAGGCGTAGTGGAAGTTCCTGCCGTTGAATTAGTAATCTGGGCATATCCTGGATGATATGGTAAAATGAATCCAATAGCCAGCACCAGAAGGACTCCAGATGTAATCAACTGACTTAACAGCTTATTTTTCATAAAGTTGGATAATGAAGTTACTTATTATAATTTCTGGTGCATTCAACGAATATTCCTTAACCTCGACTATTGCATGTGCTAGTCTAATAGTATCAATAGTTCTAACTTGCTTATTCGAATCTTTTTGTTACAAAAATAATCCATTTTAATACAATTAAAATAGACTAATGAAAAAATGTCCTAATATTTATAGATCTAATTTAACTTCAAACTTTTGATACTTTATGGTCTTTAGATTATGGTACATTCGTAATATGTACCATAAACAATAATAATCCTACATGCAGTAATCAAACTGACACCTATATGCCAATTCAGAAGAATTTCTGAATCAAGTCATACCGACGTTTGTGCATATCAGGGGAGAGGATTTCTCCCCACCATCTGTATTGAGTTATATCTGTTGTAGAAACGAATAAAGCTTAGTTTAATTTGTAATTTCAAATTTTATTTGTATTTTCATAAGTGAAATTTAGAATCGTTCTTACCAATAAGTAGACTAGCTTTGATATAAATTGGTCTATAAATATTAAATCAGTACCATAAACTGGTACATTCGTAATATGTACCATAAATAATAATAATACCTTATACAGTAATCAATATAACATCTATACCTGGATAGGATAGGCGATTCATCAATGCAGGCCAGGACACATTATTCATCCTTGGGGGGAAATTCCCCTCTACTTCTATCTTTAGAAGAATATTATAAACTAATATTGATCCGCTAATTCATGTTCTTGAATGATTACTTTGGGATATCCACTATAAAATGTATTGTTCTATAGTAATTGGATATTGCATTGAGATTTACAAGTTTTGGATAGGATTTCGATATCAACGAATCATAATTTGCATGTCTACTGTCTACTGCATTCTTTTATAGTATCAAATTGAGACGGGCATTTTGGAAAATTTACATATTCTAGTACATCTTACGAATGTTCTATTTTGTGACACATTTTACGGTCTGCAATTCATGTATACTTAATATTGTAGACTAATAGTACATTCGTTGTATGTACCATAAAACATAATAATCCCATATCGGGTAATTATCTAACATCTATACTAGGAAGGATAGACGATTATCATTAGCACAGAACCAGAAACAATATTCATGTTGGGGGTTTATCCCCTCTTCTATCTGTGCTAGGATTAATTACTTCATAGATATAAGTAGCTCAGGGATAATGACTCGTTTTACTAATTCTTATGGTTTTATTCGGTGTAAAATTAACTAATGCTAATTTACTAATTTACTAGAAGTAAATATACCTTCATAAGAATTATAGATCTCTTTAAAAGTGGTATTGTAGTTTTGTAGGGTTTCAGGTATAAATTAATAAAACATATTACTCAAGTAGCTTGAGTGAGTATTGCTATTGACTTTCAATGTAAGCTCAAGCAATGTTTGGATTATTGTTATTATTACTATTACATTAACTGTTCTTTTCATGCAGCCAATACAATTGGATCAAATCACTCGAAATCAGCACAAAAATATA
Source organism: Nitrososphaeraceae archaeon (assembly GCA_036557905.1). Taxonomy (GTDB): domain Archaea; phylum Thermoproteota; class Nitrososphaeria; order Nitrososphaerales; family Nitrososphaeraceae; genus JARBAU01. The sequence continues at coordinate 1,650 of DATBGR010000134.1, forward strand.
GTATATGCTCAGAATAATGGTGTACAGAATACTCAATTTTCAAACAATGCATCACAACAATGGACTGATAAGAACAATGGTGTTAAGATAATATTTGGATATTCTCCATCGAAGCCTATAGTCGACTCACCTACAGAATTAAGATTTATTGTTCAAGATTTAAAGACAAGCAAGAACTTGAAGAATCTTCTTGCCCATGTTATCATAACAGCTAATAGTAGTGGACAAGAAAGAACATTTAGATTCAATAACATCACTGCACCTAATGGCCATTTTTCATTAAAATATTTATTCCCAGATTACGGTACGTATCAAGTTATTGCAGCTGTCAGATCAAATATTTCTGCAGTGGCCTTAGCATCATTTCAGATAATTGTTCCCCCTCAATTCTCGAATGCATCTTTTTCGCCATTGTATGCAGGTATTGCGATCATAGTTGTAGGCGTAGCAGTATTAACCGGAATTATTATCACGACTAGAAGGTCATAACTAATGCAATATTCACATGTAATTATTACTGTGCCAATCGCATGCTATGGTCCACTTTTGTAATAGTTACTTCGAAAAATATAATAAGGTTTGGCAAAAAATGCCAATAAGGCACTTGCATCATCTTTGCATCCTCAATAATACTACTTTCTGTAAGTCTAATAGGTCTGGTATATTTCACATTCGTGATTCAAAGCGTTAATGGAGATACATTTCTAGGTAGAAATTCAACAAACGGTAAAAGCTTGGATGTATCAGTCGAAAAGTTAAGTATTCATTTCAATCCTGAATTGAAAGAACTTTTTAAGGTATTCTTCCTTAAACCACATACAAACACAATACAACAACATGTCGACTATAATTTTCTGTTGTTAAAAGACGGTAAAATAGTGTTTCAGCTATCTAATGAAACTGGTCAGCCACGAATCCCATTACACACGTACGATGGACAAGCCGAGATCCCTCTCCTTAAAAATCAAAATTTATCAAATGGAAACTATCTTATCAAGATTCCAATATATGGTATACTTTTCAATCCAATCAAGCCAGAAGTTTCGAAATTCAAATTCAATATGACATCTTGATAATTGCCTAGTTGTAGTCGAGTTTTTGTATTGATATTTGATACTCAGTGAATTCAAAATGAGCTTGCATGATAGCTATGGTACATTCGTCGAATGAAATAGAAAATTTAAATTCAAAACTTTTTTTATGTTTAGTATGGATATTCTTATCCAAAGTAAGAAGTACATCGTTTTTCTGGCAATATCTCTTCTTGGTGCAATACTCATCTCTTCAATGAGTGCAAACGCCTTCGCACACGAAAGACAACTCCTCACAATAGGAGGAAAACCTACGTTACTCGTGGTTGGTTCAACTAATGAACCTATAT
>DATBGR010000135.1:0-1999 GCA_036557905.1 Nitrososphaeraceae archaeon
TAATAGAATAACACAAAATATTTGTGTGTTTGAAACCATTAGTAAGCTATATTTGTATTTAGCTATGATAGCAGATTCTTATCATAATCCTGTTATAGCAAAAAACATAGTGATATATTAGTATGAATTCTACGTGTATATGTTAAACTACTAGAATGTTGTACGGTCAATCTTCTACTGTTAGCAAGAGTCCTAACACATATTATAATATAACATTAGATACTGTTGATGATTACTATCCAAACAAACACAAAATTGAATACGAATTATCACACGTACACAATTGGCTCATTCTGTTTGTGTTCATGCGTAATGCAGACATTCCACATATCAAATTTATGAATCTAATACGAATTATGATAGGTGAAAAAGCTTAACTTGACAGGGCCGAAATAACGTTAAAAGAACTTATTATAAAGCAGAACTACCTATTCTTTGTAACCTTTTCAGAAGTTGACCAATGTCTGCGATATGTTTCATCCTTTAGCTTAATGCCTTTAAAGATTTGAAAGTATGCCTGTTTAACCTTATTTTGCCTATCAAATTCAGACTGTATCCATAAAGTTTCAAATATTGAAATACAAGAAGATACCGTTGAATCGTTATTAGAATATATTGCTATCACTGGATTTTCAGGGAAAACTTTTTCCGTGTCATTATTATCATTGGCTTCTATTGCAAATGAAGTAGAGTGATCAATCACTAAAGTAGCGATCTTATTTTGTAACGGCTTTGTAATATGTTGGACCATAATTGGTAGATGTTTTTCATTAATTGTTTTTTGTACAATGTCTCTTGACTGTTTGTCATCTGACTGGATCAACATTTTAATTGCTACACCACGCTTCGATGCTTGCCATAATGAATTTAATATTCCCCTGCCTGAGGCTAGATCGAATAGGTCGACAGTAGAAAATAACACGAGTATCTCATAAGATGCTGAATCCAAAATATTAATGGCAATTCTTTGAATTTCATATGGATTCCGGAGAATATCGGTAAATTCACCCCTAAATCCTCTTTCAATTTCTTTTATCTTCTCTTTGGCATGAATTGAATGGTCACACAGGTTTTCATATAAATACCCTTGGGTGTCTACAAATGATATTTCCTCGTTAAATAAAACTTGCTTTATACCTAGATCCTGAACTTTGTCGCTTTCTAGAATACTTTCAAGTACACAGAACAAATCTTTCTATCATCCAATATTAGAAAATTACCTCTAACTCTATCAATATGATAAACAGTATCACAATATTTTAGGAGGATCTTGCAATATGAAACATTTTCTCGAGTTATATTGGTGATAAACCTTAATCTTACGTTAGCGTTTATCAATTTTTTTATAACATTGAGAAGCTGTTCATCGTCCACCAGAATTGATAATCCTCTACTATCAAGACAGAAATCGGCTTTTTCTCTGGTCGCCGATATAACATCTAAAACTTGTCTATCCAAGTACTCAAAATGACTTCCCTCTATTGCAGCTTCGGAAATGCGAGAGCTCAATTGGGTCATGAATCCACTATTATACAAAGCTCGTTATGCTTTTATACGTACTCGCAGCAGAAGATGTATTTGAACTATATACTAAATTAGTAGCGTTCCTGCTCTCAAGATACATCATAATATTGGATAAATTATAAATATAAACATGAATTTTATAAATGACTAGCGAGTAATAGCCTAATATTTTGACCACATAAACCTGCGCAATTAGCTAAATTAAAACAAAATAGAGATAAAAAAAGGAGAGGACTTTTCGTTCTACACTTCTATCTGTTGCTGCTTATGGCTTAATTTTCTCTCCGCCAGAGTTATCGATCTTGTTTACAGAGTCGTTGTTGCATGAGTTGCTAATTGGAGAGTGTGCACCTGCAGTTTCACAGTCTGCTGATTGAGTTACGTTAGTTGGTATTGAGATACTTGCGCCTCCTGTTCCGCCTAGATTAAGTACTCCACCAGAATTGGAAACTTGGTTATTAGAGCGTCCATTGCA
>DATBGR010000136.1:0-27436 GCA_036557905.1 Nitrososphaeraceae archaeon
ATGCCAGCGGTGAAGATATCATAGGATTAGACAAGTTCAAGGCTTGCGTAGTAAAAGATCATACTATCTTTCGGGAAATGTTATTCACTTATATAGATGGAATGGCAGAGGGCACAAAAGTTGCCACTACATGGATTTTGGAAGGAATTCAACAGCAAGAATTCAGAGGCATACCAGCAACACATAAGAAATTCGAAACAGTAGGTGTTATCATATTTCGCTTTGATGGATCTCTAATAAAAGAGGCATGGTCTATTGTAGATGGACTTACGCCGGCCCTAGAACTGGGACTCGTAAAGACAGGTTTCAATCCACTGGAAAAGCAGCAGGAGTAGGCAATAAGTAATATCAATTAATATTAATCAAATTCTTCGGGGTTGGACCATTATCAAATAGAAACATGGCTAATTAGAGTATTTTTATACTAAATCTTAATACGACTTATGATGACTAGCACGCTACACTACAAACCTGACTTCGACAATCTGAAGAACGAACTAAAGTGGAATTACTCTAAAGAGTAGCCTTGCTATTCAGTATTTCAACGTTAAGCAGAGCGCAGGATCTAAAAGAGATCCAATTGAACATATAATGATTATTTATCTGTATGATTCATGTGGATTACTGCAGCGTCCCAAATCATTCTGCCAATATACTTAAAATTAAATAGGTTCACATTATAGAATATACATAAATGGTGTTCTAGACCCTATAAAATACACCGAAAATTTTCGGTCGGTAATATACCGGGAATTCATTATGTTCACTTTGAAAATGTCATAATACATTGACAAATATTTTCTATGACAATTTCTAACCTGTAGTGTTTGCTAGCATTAATATTTAAGTGTGCATTATAGGTCACTGAAATGGTGTTCGGTGCTATGCTAGTGGGAGGCATGATTGCAAGTGGCGTTGTAGCAGGCGGGCTAGTTGGACACTACGCTACTAGAAATCGATACGAATCAATGGCCAAGGAACAAGCACAGCAAGAACAGGTGCAGCGTGCCCAAGCACAAGCAGAGGAAGCTGAACGCGCAGCAAGGGCAACTGAACTACAAACAATTCAAGCACAGACACATAGCTTTAATCAAAACAATGATGATACTTTTCAAAAGCTGGAAAAATTAGGTAAGCTAAAGCAACAAGGATTAATAACTGATGACGAATTTCAAAGATTAAAAAGTCAATTGATTTCTAGTCTTTAAAAGTGTGTTCATAGGCAGTTCAGTCCTGTTAACTTAGCGATAAAGCTATAGTTGCGAATATTCTCTCATATTCAATGAGATTATTTGAACGTGAGAGGACATCCGCAGAGGTAATACTGTATGCATTATACTTAAATTTTCTAGGTCTAAGTTTCAGAAATACATCCAAAGCAATCCAACCATTTGGAAGGGAGGAAGGGAGGAAGGAGCCATATTGCTATATGGAAATGGGTTCAGAGATTCAATCCCAGACGTCTATATTGTTGTAAAAGAGTAGCAGCTTTTCTAATTGATGAAACCATGGTGCAGATTGGTTCTGACCAGGCTTGGTTATGGATTGCAGTAGAACCAATACACAGACAAATCCTAGGAGTTTACATCAAACATAGGAATATGATCGTAGCTGAATCATTTCTAAGATCCTTAATCAAGATTTATGGAAAGCATACTGTATACAGTGATGGTGGAACATGGTATCCGGAAGCATGTATATCAGTGGGACTACAACATAGATTGCACTCATCATACGAAAAGAGTATAGTTGAAAGAACGATAGAATATCTAAAGGTTAGAACTGAAGCATTTGATGATTATTATCGATGTATGATAGACGGAGTGTGCAAAATTAGACATGATTACAAGTTCCTCTTCATATTTATGCACAATAGCGTTATCAAATCTAGTATTAAATTTGACGATCTAAGGAGGTGGAATTATCCATAAGTTAACAGGACCGGCATTACAGATATAGTTGTAAAATCTGTCTCATGATAGATCATTTAAGCCATTGCACAGTTTATTCACTACAATTTGTCCACATAGTCATATAGTCAACGCTTAATTTTCGAAAAATTATAGCACGTAGACCGAGTATCCTATCGGTGTCCTCGCAATCTCGGAACTAACACAAAATTAGGCGTGCGTAGTGTCGCTAATTAATTTTCTATAATTACAAAGTCGTATAAGATTTTATGTATATTCCAAGTTATAATACATTACTTTATGCTCGATACCTTGTAATATATATAAATTTTATATGCGATAATAAATGGAGTTAACATAGTTAAACTATTTATATTAATACCAGACTCTTAATAATGCTGGCGAACTAACAAGTTGCTATCGATAACATCGTTAGGAAACAGAACTAAGAAATTAACCATGTCTCCATATCGTGACAGGGTTTACATCATCAAGGACATAATAGTGAAGTTGGTAGATTATGGTTCCTTAAATCAAACTTCACTTATCAGTTTCTGCGGGCTTAACCTGAAAAAACATAGATCGATCCTATTCGAACTCGAGCTAAATGAGCTTGTGACTCGATCGGAAATTACCTCTGGTCACAGGATAATTACAGTTTACAAACCAACTCAGAAAGGTATCGAATTTTGTAACAAGATTATTGAGCCGTACGAGAAGATGTTCCCAAGACATAGGCAGCAGAACAAGTCCGAAGTTCAAGTACCAATAGAATCAAGAAATATTCAGGAAGGGCTCGGCGATGCCAATCCATTAAAAAATGATCAGAACAGTTCCATGCGAATCGATCAACCATCAATAGTCACTCTACGGGAGATTTCAAAACACTAGCGATCGTCTTTTGAAATTATGTGGATAACATTCATCTCTAATTTTGGTGTTTAGAAAGGTACATTATCAGCTGCTGGTGGAGGGGATAAGCAGCTGCCCAAAAAGGCACAGTCTCCATAGTCTTCCTTCAACTCCTTTGCTATTCGATTTTTGTATCAGACACTAACGTAGACGCCTTAATTTTCGTTAAATTAACTCTGCCTAATTATACAGGTTTTTCACTATTCATTACGTTTGAACTGAATTCAAGATTTTATACATTTTTAGTTATGAAAAATCTTGTTTTGAAAATCATCAATTGCCTGCATTGTGCTTGCTTAAGCTGTTAGAATGGGCAAAAACAAAAACATTTGAAAAATAAGGGACAGGTTATTACTTGTATTTAGATAGTATGATATGTGTAATATCATACTATCTGTTTAGTACGACTTCAGGACTGTTTATAACGATACCTGTCTTCGAGATTGTCAATTCTCCATTCTTTTCAGCGTTCAGTATATCACTAGCTGATTTTAATATACGAGGTGTCACGTTTGAATTCCATTTTACAAAGTTCAATGCATATAATGGACTGTATCCCTTTTCCCCAGGAGATGCAGTCGATACACCTAATTGGAATCCCATTGGTGAGTTACCTTGCTTTACACCATTGATAAAATCATATCCTTGCTGGAGACTAGATTCTGGGGATGACTCAAGTGATGGAGAGTAATTGACTGTAAAACCGGTGCTATTTGTAATTGACGCTGCAATATGGGCGTCTGAAGCGTCAGTAGCTATAAAGTATCCTATCTTTCCATTTACATATCCTCTTGAAATAGGCACAGTTACCGAGTTGGTTGAATTAAGCTTGGACAAGATGGGACCAGCCGTTTTAGTATTATTTGTACTTGATTGTTGTGCATATGAATTTTGCGCTAAAAGCTGTGGGGCCAATATAACAATAGAGGCTAAAGAGAACACAACTAATGCAACACATTTTCCTGAATTTTGCAAACTCGACTTCATATTACTACAGCATTCATTAAATTACTATATATGAAGTTTTTAGATCAATACAAAGGTTTTGATCGTCTCTATCCACGATTGGAATAGAATAATAAGAATTACACCATCAAGAAGATTCTTATCCCGTAGATATCATCTTTATAATTGATTTATAACTATGTGGTGCTGAGTAATGGAATATCCTCCCCTATGGATTTGGGCCATAATAATTGGCATCATTATTGGAACAAAGCTTATCATTAGATGGCAGGCTACAATGCAGATATCTAGACAAGGCATTGACAGCCATAAGTGCAAAGAAAATGTCAAGGCTGGAATAGAGAAGAATCTTGAAGAGATTTACAATCGCAATAGGAAGCTCGGAAATATCAGGTCTTACAAGTACGGTCCATTTCGCTTGTATAAACGCCGTTTAATTCCTAGGAAAGATTGATCTAGACGACAACTATAACTTAGTTTTGTAAATGAATTTTCCCCTTCCATATTGGTTCTATATCGCTGCATTAATTGGATAAAAATATTCTCAAAAATGTCCACAGTTACTATTAATTGAAATCATATCTATATCTAGATTTGTATATTTTAGATAGATATCACGATCACACCTAATATTCGAGGTCCGGTTAGACTGGACTTGTTTCTCTAATGAAGGCAAAAAAAGGGCCAATGAATTTAATGATCTTCAACATTAAGATTTACAATATTAGTTGCGACTTTGTTTTTTAAACAGGCTTGAATATCCCGAAAGTAGTATTAGAAATGATTAGAATGAAATGAAATTTGACCTTATTTTTTATCCAAGTCTTGCACAAATAAATGCTTTATCTTCTGAGTGCTTCTAATGGCGATAATCGTGATGCTTTCCATGCCGGAAATAAGCCTGCTCCTAAACTGAGAATTGTGGAAAGTATCCACACATTGAATAAATCTCTGGGTACAAATACTGGATCAACATGGGAAGCCGCACCGCCTTGACCACCTCCACCCTGTCCAGGAGTATTTGGTGCAAATCCTGAAGTCAATATGTAGGCTCCCCCAATACCACTAAGAATTCCAAAGGTAGAACCAAGAAGGCCTATGAATAGTGCCTCGCTAAGGAACAAGGTAAGAATGAACCTACTTTTAGCGCCAATAGCCTTCATGGTTCCTATTTCCTTTGTTCTCTCTGTGACCGAAGTGTAAAGAGTAGTAATTATACCTACCGCTCCAACCAGTAACGCAATAAATGCTATAGCTACAGTGAAGGCACTATTGCCGCTTTGGAATCGTTGCCTGGTTTGAAGGATAGCTTTTGGTGTGATTACGCCAATATTGTTTCCATATAATCCTGTGATCTCTTGCTGAACAGAACTTACATAATCTGCAGACAGAGCAACTACAACCATTTGATCATATCTTCCTGCTTTGCGAAATAATGAATTACCAGTAGGTTCATTAATTATAACCCGATTATCAATTTGATTGTTTCCGGTCGGTTCCATAATGGCGCTTACTACGAAGCTTTTAGATTGTTGTTCAGTTTTGCCAGTTTTTGGATCGACGAATGAGAAAGTAGCCTTAACTGTTTGACCAACGGTAACAAAGGGTGTTGTTTTGCCTGGGGGATTGGCAATTGTATCCCCTACTACCATTGAAGAAGGATTGTTAGACTGTATGGAAGAACCTTCTGCTAGCTGTAGCGAAGGATCTATAAGAAAGACCTTTTGAGGATCCATAGATAAAACCTGCGCATTCAAAATGTTGCCTTGTGCGTTCAGCTCAAGTTGCCCTTGATATGATGGAACGACATCTTGGACAAAAGGAAGACTTTTTAATCTGTTCACTACTTCGGTATTCAAATCAATAGTCGGAGTGCTTGAAGATCCGGCACGGAAACCGTTTTGACCTGTGCTAACAAAAATTACATTGGGAGCTAAGCTGTTTAGTTGTTTATTTAAGAAAGTAGCCTGACCTGCACTCATACCATTCAGAGCTACCATCAGTGCGCTTCCCACAATCACCATTAAGATGGTCAGAGCAGATCTAGCCTTTCTATCATTGAGTGCATCAAATGAAAGAAGAAATATCTGCTTGAAGTTTTTACTATTGTGTTGTCGGTTGAGGTTAGAATTTAGGCGTGTGGCTTGGATGACACCTCGTTTTTTACTATTTGTTACTAATTTACTAGCTTTGTTGGGTTGTTTTCTGAACAAGGCGCGTAATGTCCACCTCTTACGGACTTGGTATCGAAAATTATGTTTATAAATCTAGAGTAACGTTGTTAATTGAATTGTAGCTGCTGATATCATTTTTTAGTATAGATACTGATAGCGTTGTATTCTAGATTCCCTTATTACTATACATCTTATGATACATTCGACGAATGTATTACATCTTCAACCTTTAGGCCAAAAAAGGTTGAACTTCGAGAAAATATCTCGAAATTGGATGAAAGTGAATTTCAATCGAATCAGTGGTACAAGACATCAAAGGAACGCTAGTAGACATCTTACAATATATTTGACTTACGTACAATAACTTTGGAACTATCATCTGGAATAGATAAAGAATTTTCCAAATATGCAGTTCAACTTCTTATCAGTATACTAGGCATAAGTGTACAGTAGAAAATGAAGATCAATTCTTCGGATTCAAGATTGACAAGCATTCAAAATTAAGCTGGGTATGCCATTTATTCAGATTCCTAGTTACGACTTGAATCCATTGATTATGAACTGGTCCAGATTATTTAGGTCTCTCTCTATACGATTTCACTGCACTGATGTGTTACTAATAGTAGATCCTGTTGAACTATTAGCCTTAGATTCTCCTTCAGATTTGCTATCGATCTTAATTTTCCTTTTCCATAACTATCGTACATATTCAAGATTTTCTTGGAGATTCTCTTCAGAAATCCTTGATATTTTAGCATCGCATTCTCTACCATGCGCCTACAGAACCTCTTTGGTCAACTCAAGAATTTCGTGCTTGTGTTGCTTCTCTTCGGTTGAAAGCATTTCATTCGCTCATAATCCTAGTCCGTAGTGTTCTAAATGAATCTAGAAAACAATATTCGCTTTGGAAATCATATTACCAAGAGAATTTTAGATGCAACAAGCCAACCAATCATACACCCCAAGCATCTATCATATACATAGACGGTGGAAGTTTTCTTGCAAAAGAATATTTATTCAGATCCTTTATACCAATGACATACAATTCTGACCTTCATCAACACCAAGTCCAATCCAGTTGATTGAAGTTTACATAGACTAAATGCCATCTCCACACTTGTAAGGATCTAGCCCTCAATCAATAGTGAACATTAACAATTCTCCAGGTTTTGAAATGGATTTTGATTATCTAGTCAGCCTGAAAAAGCTGATATAGTATTATGGAGATAATACTATAGAATACAATATGGCACAATTGTCTGAGCGAGATAAGATAAATAGTCATGGAGAAAGGGTTGAAGATAAGACAATCGAATATTCTTGCGGCTGTGTGTATTCGTTTGATCATCAGATCATATTGAAACGCATCTGCCAAGAACATGAGACTCAGCTGATTACATATCACGGCTGAACCAATTTTTTTGCAGCTATTGTGGAAATTTCTAGTCACATCCAGAGTCTGTGACTCAGTCGTACATGAAATGAAGATAATTTAGTCGCTGTGTTATGAATATGACATTTATCCGTTCGCTACTCTGAGGAATTTGTGAATTATACTAATAATAGATTGTTAAATATCATTAGTGATCTTGATTAGGATAATTATGAAATGATGTCAGTAATGGATTCATGGCAAAATTAACTTCAATAGACAGAGACGTATACGATCAAAGGACCAAATCACTTTCCGTGATCGGAGCAATGTTTGTTGTAGGTCTACTTGTTGCGACTTTTTTGACTGTTATAAGTATCGAGTTGTCACTTCACACGATCGATCTAGTAGTGTTCAAATTTGCATTAGGTGATAATGGTAACGACCAAGGCAAACAAATGGAAATCCTTCCTTGTGATAGAGAGCACGAGTGCCAGAGTTCAATTTAGTTATGATCGTCTGTAGTAGATCGTTTTTGAACTGGAATGTAAAGGATACACTGAGGTACTAATTCTCACTAATAACTCAGATGTTTTGAGAAGCAATCAATCCAGTATTAGATGATACAACCTGCGACTATAAATGTAATCTGAGGAATACCTATTAATCGTGAAGGAAATTAGCAAAACATTTCTTACCCCTACTGATGTCGACGTAACGATTTCGGAGATCAAAGACGGGATATACAGAATATCGGGCTTCGTGTCAGAATATGGCTTGACATTCAATCAATTTCTGATTGATGATACATACCCAACTCTTATCCACACCTGCCCACTGGGAATGTATTCGAAGATTGAAGATAAGGTGAAGGAGGTAATTTCTTTGAAAAAATTATCATACGTGGCATTTTTACATTTTGAGGCCGATGAATGGGGAGGAATGGAGTTTCTGCAGGCACCCAATGCAAAACTTATCTGCAGTGAGATTACTTCTAAGCTAAATCTAATGGGCTGGAAGATGCCGACAGATCACATTTCATTCTGGGAAAATGAATCGTTGAAAACTGGAAGAATTAATCTCAGGTTCCTAATGACACCCCATGTACATCACTGGGACAGTATGATGATTTTTGAGACCTTCTCGAAATCGCTTTTTACCTCAGATCTATTTATACAACCTGGAATCAAAGCCAGTTTTATCTTACGATCTGTCCGATGCAATGATCTCGCTTTATCGCGCAGTCGGGATCTTTGCTAGCGAGGACCCCGTAAGAACGACTACTAAACGACTTGCTGAACTTGATCCCAACATAATATATCCAATGCATGGATCATGCATTGACAAATCATTATTTTCCAAATATAGTGACGCAATCTCTAATAGTAGGTTTGCCTATTCGGGAAAGTTGCTCGGTCAACAGGTAGAATCTTTCTGAATTTACTTTAGAATTGTCCTCATAAGCTCTACCTTCTAAAGAATTAGCTTTCGACAATTGATTATTGATTATAAATCCAAATATAGTCCAATTTCAAATTTCCTAGGTTGGTAGATTAAGCAGGTGGCAAACCTTAGTTGGTATATCTGTTACTATCAGAATTTTGGAGTTAGCATCTACATATTAAATTCGTGGGAAATGTTGACATTTCGTTGGCAAAAAATTCCAAGACTCATATATTAAGCGTGACAGAATTCTATACTATTTATGATCTGCGTGAAAAGCATTACTACGCGATCCTTCTTCACTATAACTACTTAGTTACCAAACCTGTTAACAATTAATTTCAAGCTTGTTAAGGAGAACTATGGTTTGATATCTAGTTATAAGATTTAAATAATGACCAAATGCCAATTTATATTACCATAATTTCAACAAGTAGAGATTTCTTTCATTCATTGTAACATCATATCCTATTTTTGAGAGTGATTGAGATGTGCAATTAAATTATATGAAAGATTTGTGTTATGAATATGATCAACTGCCCAGAGATGGATTTTCTATAGCGTCTTGTATAACTGCTAAAGTGATAAATCCCAACCAGAAATTTGGCGAAAAAATTGAACTGCCAATATGTGCTACTTATGATGGAGGCTTTAGTAACTAATCTAAACATACTAAATTAGAATAGTTTCAAAGTAGCAGTAGTAGGAAACATCTGTTGGATACACCAGATCATAATATCAAATTAGCTTTCAGGTCGACAAGTTCGGCTGGGCCAATCCAACTCATCGTACTCAGAATGGTAAACGAAGGGAAGGTGTACGAGTTACCTACAAATCTTTGAAAACAATGGAAATAGAAAGCTAAACGATTTCGAATGAAAATATATTGATATTGATCTGAAATCTCTGAATAACACCCAATGGAACATATTTAATTAACATTCTCATATCGCTATATGAAATTATCTTAAGCGTACTTTCTTCCTTACTATCAATATCTCAGTAATACTAGGCTCGTTGCATTCGATACACGCTCTTTCAGAATTCTTAATTAACATCCTGGACTAGGGTTTGTGCCCTGTGCCTAATATGTTTGGATGCAATCATGCTTCGTCAGTTGAACTGAGACCAGTGCTGAAGGACATCAAACATTTACAATTGAAACAGCTTCTAATAATGACACAGTTGTTTTCATTATTTTGATTAATGACACAGTCTATGTTGACCTGACCTAACTCCGAACCATTATATAATAACTCACTTTATAGAACAATAGTCCCGGTACATTCGGATTAATCGTGCGAATGAGTTATCATCTTGTTAATATATAGGGCATTCTATTTACAAATATAATAATTACTATGTCAGATGAGAATGAATTCATACCTGAGGGTGAAAATATTGAAGACTCAGGTTCCAATGTTGGAGAAGACATTACTATCATTGACGAAGTAGTTGAAGATCCACAGACCCAAGAGAGCTTCGAGATGATTTCTGTAGATGCAGAAAACCAAGATGTAGATAAGCCAATTGATTCTGAAAACCTGCCGCTAGAAGAGAGCATAGAGGAAGTAAGGATAGATAATGAGGATTTGAGTGAGGATAAATCTAAGATGGAAATCTCTACTCCAAGGATCAAAAAAAGGAGTAAAAGGAAGGCAAGCAAATCAATTGAATCTTTAGCAGAGAAAAAGGTTGAGGCTGAGCAAGTCTCCAAGGTTTATGAAAAGGCTATCGAGGCACTCCGAATTCAGATAACACAGCGGATAAAGACAAATGAGCAGAAGATTGATAGGGTCATCTCAGCTATCCGTCCTATCGAAAAACATATTCACTCAAGTGAAAAACAAAATCAATCGACCAGACAGATTCAGGTCCAGGTTAATCAAATCCAAAAACAAATACAACAAATGGAAAAAATCACCAAAAGCTTATCGTCTGAAATAATAAAGAAAATAAATAAGGAAATAACACTAAAGCTTCAAAAACTTCCTAATAGAGATATAAAACCTGGTAAATCTAAATCTAAAAAAATTCAAAAGACAAAAACAGCAAAAAGGTCTAAATCAACTAAGAGAAAAAAAATTTAAAAATAGCGGCGAGTTCTCGTGTGCCTAACAAACATGACGGTGGCAGGACATGGAAGTAGATGGGATATCTACGAATTCAATTAGAAGTTGGTGAAAAGACCCTAATAATTTTACAAGATTGTCACGTCCAGTTTTTGTCTTTGGTGATTGATCTAATGACCTTTTTATAATAATAAAGTTTAGCCAAATCGGGATTTATGGCGCATTTTGAATCCAGAATTTCTAACTGTATGATCACCTTGAGCGCAGGATCTTTTAGTTTATCTAATAGGTAACAAAAATGATATTTCGTACCAGTGATGAATGTGAAATATTTTTTAGGATACTAAAAACGAGTTCTTATCAAAATCATCAAGTTGTTATACACCAGATTCTCACCAGTGAAGGTTTGCACGTCGTCACTGCAGTTTCCTCAATAAGAACAGTTCAAGTCCCAAATCAAGTCTAAAAAATCTTTCGTGCATATTATTATTTATTTCCAGGTACGACTGTCTAAATACATCCATTTGAGAAAAAAGAGGTACGTACGTTTATTATTCACAACATTTTGGAGGTCTCGATTTTATTCCGCCTTTATTCCAGGGCACTCGATAAAATGACCATTGTAACACCCTTGACTAGGTGCACACCAAGTTTTAGCGCAGAAAGTGCAAGTCATAAACGTCCCTGATTCATTGCCACAATAGTCACATTTTGTATTGGTGTTCATTTTAAAATCGTCCTGATAGATCCTCACTCCTTGTATTCCCCCATATCAAGTACTTCATAATATTCGCTAGAATACCATTTGTTATTTTTCAAGGCAAAGTCCCTATAGATTAACTCGTAATAGTACTTCATTTGATCAACTCCAAGTCAGTACATAATCTGCTGGATTTGCTGTTACCCACACATGAAGCTTTAGTCACTATACAATGTAAATTCGAAGGTGCTAAATAAGTAGTGCGTCTTGGAACAGTTATTTCAGCATGTGCAAAATTTACCTTGAATCAATATGGGGTACTCTGAATTCTGTTATTGGAACTGAGAACAGAATTCCATTTTTCGAATTAATAAAACATAGAGGAACTGAATAAAAAACCACTTTGAAACTTACAAGACTCGCGATATATTGATAGCTATAGTTGCCTTCTCCTTCAGTCATCAGAAAAAGAAAAATGAACGAAAGTGAGTCTCTTTAGAGTAAGAATATAAACCAAAATCTAGTGTTCCACATTGAAGACAAAAGAACATCTATACTTTATCTAGCATATCGAGGACGATATCTCTATGTCCTGAAAGACCCACTATAATATATCGCTCTGTGTACTTCTTATCACTCTAGGGTTTTTCAATATTATAACGGTATTTCTATCTTCAATTGTTCTTTATGGTCGTATCCTGAAAACCTTTGAGGTACGGTTTATGATATTAAAATGGTTATTTTCTTGCAAAGAAATGTAGATTCTTGCTATGAAATATAGTGTTCCCTATGCTGCAGATCTGTGTATATATCTTCAGGAATTGACAAGAGGATAAATCATTTTTTAATTTTCATATGACCTATCCCTAAAGTTCCAATTTCTGGTGATCACGTGAACAGCTGTTTTCTAAGAGAGAATAGCTTTCCTATCAAGTCATTCCTTCCATTTACTGACTATTCGGCA
Source organism: Nitrososphaeraceae archaeon (assembly GCA_036557905.1). Classification (GTDB taxonomy): domain Archaea; phylum Thermoproteota; class Nitrososphaeria; order Nitrososphaerales; family Nitrososphaeraceae; genus JARBAU01. Next base: position 12,514 of record DATBGR010000136.1, read on the forward strand.
TATCGCCATGCGAAAATAGTGATTGACAGTCATCACGGAATTTGTAAACATCTACACCCCACGCAGCATGAATAGGGGCTGCTAAACTGGCATAAGTCATCAAATTGGATATTGCAGTTAATATTGTGGTACGAGCTCGTATAGCCTTAGTATATAATCCCCCTTTCACACTTAGGAATTCAAGGATGATCCGGATTAATCCTACTCGATAAAATTGTATATTTGTTTACTGATATTATGATTTATCATGACAAATTATGATATTAATTATCCATCCTCCAATTGCTGCCTGTCTGAAGATATCAGCTGGTCATAACTATCAAAATCCCTACATCTGCTTCAAAGACCCACACATTAACCTAGTTTAACATCTCTCCAAAAGCAATGTCTAATGGTAGGTAATAATGCAAGGAGATAATACGGTCATTATTGTAGAGGCTGGTTTTCTGCTCGTAACTAAACAGTGCTCTTAACTATGTACTAAATCTACCAATTCCATCGGCCATCTTAGACACCTTCCTTTTGTTTTGAATATGATAATCTTTGGACTTCATTATGCAATTGTATCGCTTCATCCCCGAAAGCCTGTATTTTGTACTGAATTTCATCGCTACAAGTTATTTCTACAAGGTAGTATTCTATGCCACTCTTTGTGAAAAATATTCCATTAGGATTAGCAATTATGGTGCAGCAACATTGACCGCTTTCGTTGGAGATGAGTATTCTGCTTCCCCTTTGTGGCTCTGGGGACATAAGCTGGCGTAAAGCATCAATACTACTCTTGTAGCGGACTTCTGATGAATTTGTTCTGAGTGTCATGCTAGTTGTATAACACCATTTGAAAAATTTATCAAGGAATAACTTTTATTATCGCCTCTAATCCGACTCTTTTTATTCAGAGGAGACAGTCCATTCATATAGACCTGCGGTAGCGTCTGAAATTTCCATATATAGCGGCCTATTAGCCCCATAATTTGATGAATCCTAATCGAAGTAGATCAAGTGTACTACATTTAGTACATAATATATCACATAATATATCAAATTATTTTGGTGAAATCAGTACGAGTTATACGTTGTAAACATCCATGTTTATTGACTCTTCAATAATCTATTGTACTATAAGCAGCTGCCATACTAATGACTGTTATCTCTTTGAGTATCGTCACACTGAATCATCTGACTAAGTCATAAAATATCAAATTCGATAGTGACTGAAAGTTTGATAGTTATACAATGACTCCTTCGTCCCCATCTAGGATTTCAAACAAGGTATCTATCTTTATCAAAAGGCTATTTAACTCTCTACGTTGCTAGATATTTATCGGCACCGCTGGACTTGATCCCTTGACCACCACGATCGATATTTGATGTCTATGGATAACACCAGTGCATTAGAATTAAATAACGATAAATTAAACTGCTCCTAAAGAATTAATTTGGCTTAGCCGACCTGATCTCCTAATGCTAACATAATTGAAGGCAGAAGATTCGTATAGCCGGTGAAAAGTGTTGTTCCAAGCATTTTCTGTTAATAAAATACTGGATTCAATCTTGATTGCCATTTACTTTATTAGAACATGCACATCAGCGTGAGATTTGCAGCAATTCGTCCTTTTCGTAGACTATTATTATGACTAGAATCTAACATGTCCATTAATGACGCAAGCTTGTCGTCAATATTTATGCTCATTTGGAAATACCTTTTTGACATATTTTGTAATGCCGACATATTGTATGATGAGCGAAAAGAGAACCACTCCGAAGGTTAAGGTTGCAATCATGTCTTTCAAATTGCTATTGCTTATGTTTTCAATAGGCAACGATGCGACAAGTGCCACAGATAAAGCTCCTCTCATTCCCCCAAGCACTACAACATGTCTCCATGCTTTAGGAATTTTTTCTCGTGTAAATTTGTTTATTAAAGATAAAATAGGATACGTGGAAATTATCCTTGCTAAGAATATGATGCAGAATGCTAATACTATTAACCCAATATTTTGACCAACAGTCACAATATTCATGCTGACACCTAAATATAAAAACGCGACCGAATTAGCAAGGAATGCAATGATCTCCCAAAAATTGAAAACTGTAGTACGGACTTTGAGGCTCATGTATGCCTCCCGTTTAACAGTAATATTTCCGAAATACAATCCCGCGATCGCAACTGCTACCAATCCTGATACCCCAAGAGCATTTGCAAGTACGACCGAGCCAAACACAGTAGCAATCGTTAATGCGGTTTCAGAAAAAGGATCATTCATTAAAGAATGCAATTTGTTAGTTGCTATGGCTAAAGCCAGTCCGACGACTGCTCCTCCAACGAAGACAAAAACAAAATGTTCTGATTCAACAATAAGACTTGAAAAACCACTGCTGCTGTTGCTGGTAATGCCCGCTACTAGGGCTAGTATCGATGAAAAAACTATTAGACCAGTAGCATCATTGAAACTAGCCTCGAATTCCATCAACGTAGAAAGACCTTTAGGAACCCTCAGTTTTTTGAATATTTCAACCACTATTGCAGGATCAGTTGGAGAAATTAAAGCAGCAAAAAGGAACGACACTGCGAAGCTAAGTCCTGCGACATACATTAGCAAAGTGCCTGCGACTAAGGTGGATACAACTACTCCTACGGTTGCCAGTAGCAGAGCAGACATTCTGACAGTCATAAATTGCTTGTAATTTACCTTCATCATTGCTTCGAAGATCAATGGCGGAATTACAAAATTAATTATTAATCTTGGATCTATTCTGAACCCTTTCACATTCACAAGATCTAAACCTATGAAACCGAGGAAAGAAAGTGTAATTCCAAAAACTACAAGAACGATTATGTGAGGAATTCTTGTTCTGGATGATAATAATGCAGCCACGAATATCATGGCCAGAAATATTGGGATTAGATACTGAGATGAGACAAGTAGTGCTCCAGATGTAGCCGAATTAATATTTGGAGCGAGAGGTGGAATCATATGCAGTTTCATGATTAATTTGCACAGCCATAAATACTAGATCTAGAGATATATCTACAAGCATTCACTCTTGTGATTAGTATGTGATTAGAGTTGATGTTATCAGTAAAACATTTTTATTTTGGATATCTGCCTCAGCTAAACTTAGCTTTTCAATTCTGACTTGTTATTATATAACTCCTAGAAAGGCTAAAGATCAGTCACCGGTCTTTTATACCAGATTGAATCTAGTTAAAATGGCTTCCTTCCGACATCTTTGCAATTACTCCTATGCTCCGACAACCTCACACAATGATCTGAAGTCGTCTTATACGTGATGTATTTCTCACTTTCAGTGGAAATATGAAATATCGCGATCGTCACAAATAGCTAGTTAAAGCTAATACATACACAATTATCTGGTCTGAACCATTGGCTTATCGATATATGATAGTAAGTTGGGTCTATCTATGAATCTAACTTTCGAAATAATAATGTTTTTAACATATCTCTAGAATCGAAATATTGGATGAGCAATTTCGGCGGAAGGGGAAGAGATTCTTCCTCAAATATCACTAAGGTAAAGACAGAAACAATAACCTTTAGACTCCCTATGCCGCTTTTGAACGAGTTAAGAAAGGATGCTAAATTAGAAAAAATGAACCTAAATGCTTTTGTTACAAGGATATTTTCCAACCATGTTGAATGGGAAAGATATGAAAGAAAAATGGGATTGTTGCCAATGACTAAACCATTTTTAAAGGCAGTAATTAATCGAATGACCGATGAGGAAATAGTACATTTGGCAGAAAAGATTGAAAAACAAAATTTTAAAAACATATTTACATTTATGAGAGAAAATCATGACGTAAGTGATTTTATTGAAGTCCTACGAAGTTGGCTTACAGTTTCCTGGATGGATCACACTATAGTTAACAGGGATGGGTCTTATTTTCTAAATATTCAACATGATCTTGGGATTAAATGGTCATTGTACGTCAAGACTTTGGTTTCAGAATTATATCAAGATATTCTAGGGAAGAGAGTCGAAATAGATATAACTGACAATCTGATTTCGTTTATCTTTTCCAATAAATGAGTGCACATTTCCCAGTTGTACAAATGGAATGAAAACAGGTTAAGACTCAATCTCAAAACGAACCAATAGGTTGATTATGAATCAAGTTCTCAAAAGCTTCAGATATAATATCTTTCATGGGCTGCTAATTTATAATTATCAAGAATAAAATCAAAAGTTACTTAAGGATGATATGCAAGATATCCACTCTGATATCAAGCGATTTCTAATCAGATTTCTAATGAGTTGCAAATTTTGAACAGCATTGGATAGCATGGGATTCGGTCTCAGAATCTTCACGTCCACCCTATACCTAGAAAAATAGTCAATTATGGGATTATATATGTAGGACTATATCAGATAGTAGGTCAAGTAATCATATTATTTGAAATATTTATGTTATAGGAATTTCATTGTGAAGCAACATTCACTATTTATTTGATTGTGAAATGCCTAAAGACTACAAGCAATGTCAAGAATGGTACATAAGTCTCATAAAGATAGGACTCGATTTAGTCGGCAGTTCAAATCGGCTAGTGGACTAGCTGCTAATGTATAAAAATATCACTATTTGAAAGTTATTATTTGCAGGCTATAAAGAAAGCTTTAAAGATCATGAATAACAAGAGTTGCGATTCCTATACAAATCATCAAGAAGGTCTGACTTTCAAAACATAATGTTAGATCATTATTGAAAAAGATTCTGATTCCCAAAATAAAATATAACTCTTTTAAATAAAGCAAGGAGCGTTACCAACCATAGATACATCTCATATCGAATCCGAAGGTGGTGGTACGCTGAGCTCATAGATAAGCTAATCCAGGATATCATACATTAAAGACATAAGCCTGTTGAATTGCTGCTGGTCGCCGCCGTCACTGGGTATAGTGTAAAAATATTACTATGTCATACAGTGTAGACATGTATCTTAAATCGTTTCATCTGAAACTATTAGTTGATGCGACAAAACTTTTACATAATGGTCAATATCTCCTTTGCCAAATACGGGCACAGATTATTTCTGAGATGGAAGACAAACAGATTCATAGTTATGTGCAGGTTTTGCGTTGGATTCGGTCATAATTTTCATTTTATTAAATGCAGTGTCGGTCGAATATCAACTTGCAAGGTAATGTTAGTGTGGCTGAGAAAGGAAATGATTTTCGTAAAATTATTCTCAGATATAATTGGCAGTAAATTATGCTTTACGCCGCAGTCAGATGAGATTTCCCCAGTTAGGATGGCGAAGATATGTCTTACATAATTGCTTGCAGAAGAGTAATAACAACAAGAGACGCTATTCGTCACCGCCCTAAAACTATTGTAAGAAACAAATCTGCCGAAAGTATGCCTGCTAGTAGAAGACGATTACTACCACCGAATTTTCTACTATGTCAACTATGTTTTTGGACCGCCTCACAAGTTTATTTTGGTATTGAAAGCTGCTCTAAGTGTCCAATCTGCGGTCACAAAATGATCGCTTCGCAGCCAATTTGGAGTTTAGATAGTAATAACAAGAGAAGCTGAGATCAACAATGCATTAGTTCTTTGAAGGATCCTGAGCGACTATTTTCTAGTGTGTAAGGTTCTTAATTATTTAAGCGCCCTTGAAAAGCGAGATATTTAACCATTCCGAAATTATATTTCCGGCAGCGTTAGCTGCATCATAGATACGTTGTCAATCTTGATTACGCTATCAAGAAGTGTAGCAAGCCACCCAGCAGGCTTCGAGAGTAGTAGGAATACACAATAATAGACTAACAGCCTCAGTGGCCTCTCGAACTATCATTAGCAAGTTTTGATTGATTTCTGGTATTCGACTTTTGGCATCCTAGTTCTTCGGCGGTAATTGCTTGCATGATATTGAAAGGAGTATGTAAAGCAATTATTATATGCACGAAGTATATTGTGCCTAGCTCGATAAGCAACTTCCCCGACTTTCTGACAGTATCGTATTATATAGGAAAAGTTGAATTTAGTGTGGTGTGGAGTATATAAGATTATAAACATTTGTGAATAATGAATCGTTGTTCGTATAGATTCAATTTCTAAGTTATTTTTGTTGGCGATGCAGTCTTCCTTAACTTTAACTCATCATCGTATGCAGATAATGAAGCGATTGCATAAACTAAATCACGCTACATAGTTTCCCATTTTTTATAAACGATTGATTTAAAATGATGTGGTATAAGTCATCAATCTAAATGATCAATCCAGCGAGTTAGCAGATTATAGGAATAAGACCACTAAACTAGCATGCGCATCTTTCTCTTTTCAAAATGCTTTACATCATGAGATTTTGTTTCATCATTTTATAAAAATCTTCATCAGACATCTTCCTTTTACTCCCCAACCATTGTTCTACATCATTTCCAGCTAGATACCTGAGGTTAGGATTCTCATTTGTAGCGGCGTTAAGCACTACCTTTGCTACAAGGTCAGGAGAAGACCCGTTTTTCATCATTTCTTCAAAGCCAGTGGACATTTTCTGGATTTTTTGAGAATATGCAGATTTTGGATCTTGAGATTTTCTTGCAATGACCATACCGTCTACAAAGTTTGTTTTAATAACTCCAGGTTCCACTAAAACCATTTTTATACCAAATGGCTCTAATTCATATGACATAGATTCACTTAATCCTTCAATTGCAAATTTTGTACTAACATAAGCCGAGCTCCAAGGAAAACCAAATCTTCCAGCTCCTGAGCTAATATTTATAATGGTTCCTGATTTTTGTCTTCTCATAATCGGAAGGACTGCTTGAGTTGTTCTTATCAGTCCAAACACATTAGTTTCATATTGTGCTTTTATCTCATCCATTGCAAGATCCTCGAACGCACCGTTAAGTCCATATCCTGCGTTATTTACTAGGATGTCTATACGTCCTGTCTCAGACGATATTGCTTTTACCGCATTTGTGACTGACGCATCATCTCTAACATCAAGTTGTTTAATATGAATAGGCAGGTTTTCTTTCTTAGTGATCCTTTCTATACTCTCACTTTTGTTGATATCCCTCATTGTGGCATATGTAAGAAAACCATTTCTTGCCAATATTAGAGATGTTTCGTATCCTATACCAGTCGAGCTACCCGTAACAACGGCAACTTTTTGTTTGGATGAAGAGGAAGGAGCCATTGGTATTATTACTCATCTATACATCATACTACTTAAGTAAGCAAGTGATTCTGCGACTAGGCCCCAAGCTATGATAATAACATCCGGAGCCTCCAAACCTCCAGAGTATTTCAATAGATCAGGCGTATTATGCTTATAGATACCAAATGAGATCTATTATTAATCTCATAGTTGCCAAAGGTAACTCAATTTGAAATTGAGTAACAGAGTTAGATACATTAACACGAAATTCCGTATTACTCAGGACTCTAGATTACTGACGAGCCACGTTTGACAATCCACATTTGAATCTGCTGGACCCTGAAGTTTTTGCTGCAGCTTTGAATGAATATATATAAATCAAGGAACAGGGATAAGAAGTCAACTATTGGCTAGTTTTCCTAAATGCTTAGTTTGAGACTGCCATGTCGCTGTTTAACGTAGAGTAATGTTAATCAGCCATTAACCTCCATCTTCAAAATAGATTGCCTGTGACGATGCTGCAATTCGAACCCCTAGTGTCTGTTTGAATCAACAACAGATTAGCTAGGATCTACTACACGTCACAAAAGGAGAATCGTTGCATCTATTTTATTACTATGTAACACAATGAAAACCTTGAATTTAATTAAAAGAGACGCTAACAAACTAATAGAAATACCATGTCATCGACATTACATAACTCCGTCACATGCCCATATTGTCAATCTAAATTTAAAGACAACGACGAAATGTCAAAGCACATCGATAGGATACACATTGGTTTAGGGTTGCTAGAAGGAAACATCCATCGTAACTAGTCGTACATTCAATCAACAACTGACTTTAAAAAGGAATTTACTCTTTTTTTTAATTTCAACACGATTAGATAGTTGATATATTTCAATTATATTTTTTATTTACTTAGCACACAGGATATTTTTTAAGTCGAACCCATTCTGCATCTTTACTTATGGGATCGAAGAAAAATGCAAGTTGTGACCCTATTATGGAACCTAATTCTGTAATTGGCGATATGAAAAGTGATTAGACTATATCATGTTATTATGCCTGATCGTCGATATGACTGAACGGCGTGATTAAGATACTTCTGAAATATAATGCAGGATCATATTTCTAATGTGTGTAGAAGTATAATAATCAAATCGGCGTACGAATGCTTTCATAGTAATAGTATCAAATCCTCAGTATTACTTCAACACTATTGTGCTTACTAATGCCGAAATTCTCGAAATGATTAATTAGCCTGCCTCGCAATATCGACTGTCGTAGATTAAGTTTGTTCTACTCTGCGGGCTACGATGCCGAATCGTTGCTGTGACCATACATCACTGATGGTGGTCAATAATAGGTCGTCTTTCCATATTATTTTTCAATGACTACAATAGTCGGTATCAGAACCAAGTATGGCGTTATACTTGGTTCTGACAGAAGAGCAAGTAAAGGATTCTTTATAGGATCCAAAATTACACAAAAAATAACTCAAATTGATGATACCATAGCTGTCGCAGTTGCAGGGCAGTTATCAGATGCGGAACATATTATCAAAGTTGCAAAGGCAGAACGAAAATTGATAGAATTACGTAGAGGATTTCCACTAACAGTAAAAGAATCTGCAAGATTGATCGCCAACCTGGCATATTCAGGCCTTAAGAACTACCAACCATACTTCGTAGAGCTAATAGTCGCAGGAGTTGATAGCGAAGGTGGACATGTGTATGTAGCGGACATGAGTGGTGCTATAACTGGCGAAGAATTCGCTGCTTCCGGGTCTGGAGCTCCTGTTGCTTATGGAGTACTTGAAAATCTATATCATAGCGAAATGACTAACGATCAAGCAAAGCAGGTAGCCGAGAAATCAGTTTCTGCTGCGATGGAAAGAGATCCTGGTTCAGGAAACGGAATTGATGCTCTGATCATTCCAAACGTAATACAGGTCCAGCAAACGGAGAAGGCGAAGTAAAATGTCAGATATTGGTGGCATGTCAAGTGGTAGTAACAATAATAGGTACCCTTATTATTATGGTCCAGAAGGACGACTAGTTTTAGTGGATAGTGCCCTAGAAGCTGTTAGCAGAGGATCAACGACTATTGGTATAAAAACACCGAAATTTGCATTAATTTCCAGCCATATTAAGCCTACAAAGGCCCTAGTGGAGCCGTCTGAAAAGATCTTTACTATAGATCAACACATAGGTGCAACTGGTTCAGGATATATCGGTGACATACTTCAACTAATAGATGAAATGCGGATAGCTGCGCAAAGACATAGGCTTTCCTATGAAAGCCCAATAGATGTAAATTCCCTTGCAAAATATCTCAGTGCTTATTTACATAATTATACAATCTATGCTGTACGACCCCAGGCTGCGTCCATAATTATCTCTGGATTAGATCAAACAGGTATTCAGTTATACCAAGTTGACCCCAGCGGCACCTATTTTCGAGGGTCTGGATTTGCTATAGGCCATTACTCTGACATAGCTTTGGACGTACTTCAGAGAGAATACAATCCTCAATTAAGTATTAATGAAGCGATCGCACTGAGCAACAAAGCAATAGAAAAAGCATTGGACGAGGGTCCCCTGGTAGAAACTGGTATAGTCACACTCGAGGATGGCATATTTAGGAAGATAACCAACAATCAATCCAACGAGTAAACAAATGCTTTTCGAAGCATTGACTACAAGGACACTAATGAAATGTCCGACCTATTATCTTTTTGAGCTTGCGAAATTAGCTCTCGATGGAGTCCTCATTGGATTCAATCTTGAAAAATGCTCAGAAGAATTTTACAGAAGGTTACAACGATTCTGTATCTGAGTCTAGATATTTGGTCTTGATCTAAATTAAATCGTTAACCAAGATAATGTCTAGACATGGATTCGCTTCATATCAAGCATCCTCAATAGCGACAATAAAGCTAAATGCATTCAATTGACATAATCTATTCAGTTAATATTTCGTAGATCACTAGTCCAAAAAAGATTTGAGCAAGGTTCATTATAGTTATGTGACAACATCAAAGTGATCTGGCACGCTTGAATGTGTAATACATCTTTTCAGAATAGACTGGCCTTTACGATACTTAAAATAGTCTATAAGCGAAGATGTTAGATGGATTTGGGACTCTATTCAGACAAGCCTGGTGAGCTTTCATTTGAGAGTCATTTATCATCCTTGGAGCAAGGACCGAAACGCTTACTTTTGGAGATCCGTGATTTTGTGAAATCACTCGGTAGTAACGTCATCGAAGAAGTAAGACCACACAGAATAGTCTACGCTAAATCATTGACCTTTAGAACATTTTTGGACATCCAACTTAGAAATAATGCTTTGGTTGTGTCATTGAGAAAAAGTAGGACAGAACCAGTTTTAATAAAGACTATTGATAGTTCAGCAAAGTTAAATGATTTCAAAAAGCAAATTGAAGATGCATACATATCGATCAAGTGACACTCATTTAGAGTAATAGTTCCTGTAAGACCAGGTAAATATAGCGAAGCTATTATAGCTGTATTTAGCTTGGTCGGATAGGCTATGATCAGACCGTTGATGGATTCACCTCAGATGCTTTAAATACATTGATAAAAATTCGCAATCTGGTCAAGAAATATGAGAATTTGCTATCTCTAAACGAGATCAGCCTAGAGGTATTTGACAACGAGGTGTTTGGGCTATAACGACCACCTGGGGCTGGTAAAACAAAACTAATTCATATTCTTGTAACTCTTTTAAAGCCTACATATGGAAACTGCCATTGTAAATGGTTTCGATATCGTAAAGGATTCCTCTAAATTCGGTCAAGTATTGAGATAGTCTTTCAGGCTCCCAGTAGCGATGATCTTCATCCATTGCTCTATGGTGGTACCAATAACAAAAGAGAAGAGAATCCTCGAAGTACTTGAATTGGTAGGATTAATCGAAAGAAAAGATCATCAAGTGAAAAAATTTTCTGGCGAAATGAGAAGGGATTGGAACTAGCAAGAGGACTTTCACGTAAACCCTAATTGATATTTCTTGATTAACCTACTCTGGGCTTGGACCCTAAAAGCAGGTGAGTAATGTGCGACTATATTAAAGGATTAGTACGGTATGAGAAAATTATACTAGTAATGACCACGCATTATATGGAAATAGCAAACGTGCTTTGTGATAGAGTTGGATTTATCAATGTCGGAAAAATTATTACTCTTGATTCGTCAACTGGGCCAAAGCAAAATTAGGAGGTATATTATAGACATTGAATTAACAGCTAAAAATCATTTGGATTCGGCTTCGATAAGTGTTAGAAACCAATTGAAACAATTTGGATTAATGCACAAGTTGGAACTTAAATTTCTAGATAAGGTATCTGTTCATTTTGATGACGGTTCTATCAATTTGGTTCTGATAATAAGAACAGTAACTAAAGATATGATGTCGGACAAGTAGATTTGAGAAGGCCTACGTTGAATGATGTATTCCTCGAATTCACAGGTAAAGAGATCTAAGATAATGTTTCACCAGAGAGCTGATTCATGGAAAAATTTGCAAGATATAACAAAAGCATGTAGAATTCGCTGACTTAACTTATCTGCACTACCAGTTTGATGATAGTTTATTAGATTCAGATAAGTATGGCAGTACTACCGTGGATATAGCTCCTTAATTAACACGCTGAACTGTCCAAAATACAATGCCTGCCGGTTTGTGTTAGTCAAATTCTCACAATTCTTCAATCATAAGCCGATTAATCGTATTCTGCCTAGCAAGCGCATTCGTGCCGTGCAAGAAACTATATCGAGTACGAATTCACTAGATAGGAAATGACGAAGGATAATATTCCTAATTCACAAGCAAAAAAGATTCGAGGAATTTATTAGTCTTGTGAACAATGTTCATTAATATTAAAATAATATTATATTATCAAATATCAAATTTCACTGTAAAAAACTAGATTAAAAAGGTCTTTATATATTCTGACTAAAAAATTTAGGTGACTGCATTCTTTGTTCTATTGCCGTATGTATTTTGTACAACCAACTCTCCCATTCGATTATAAACTTCTAGATAATGCATACCCTTGGGAGTTGTCTTAAACGATCTTTCTCCCTCTATATATTCTAAGAGATCATTTTCAATAAGTATTTTCAAATATTCCCTTAAAAGATTGTATGATAAATACGTTTTAAATTGTATTTCGGTTATCCTTATCACATTTCCATTAGCGCATTCCAAAATAGCTCCTATTATCTCTGTTCTGGATCTATGTACAGGTTTCATTTCTAGTTATAATAGAGAATAAGTTCTCCTTATTTAATTCTAATTCATGTTAACTCCTATAGATTAGATCGAAAGATGATACTGCATTATTCTTATAGAATATTTATCCTAATTTTAGTACGCTTCCTTTTATATAGAGACATGCATTTTTGTGCTACTATTCTGTAGTAGTTTGTAAATAAGAGATCTCATAAAAATTACAAGAGAGACATAGACATTGACATGGTATAGAAATGGTTGTCTAGCTTACCGTGATCGACAGTTGGTGATTAGAGCGAAATGGTTATATCAATCAGTAGATAGGATTCCCAAGAACGTCAACACACATTTCAATTCTAACTTCTAGCTTTTCAAAATTCAACTGATCCTAAGATGGATACAAAATTGACAGAAGATAAAATAGTATACCCAACACCAGTACAACTGCTCTACACAAATACAAGTCGGTTGAGATCCAGCCGCAATAAGCAATTATTTTCATGGTAGTCGTAGAAGCAAGCCATTCTGCATTTTTTCAACAAGGCATATTCCTAATTGGTAACAATAGCAAGGATTTTTCGGATTATCATTACCAAGAAAATGATATATCAAATAGCAAGAAATTCATAAGGAATGTCTTGAAGGAATCGCCAGAGAATCGATGAAATTAACACAAGCAGATACTAATGGTAGGAATCCATATCATACGGAATGTCAGTCCCGTACCAATGTGACCAAACATATTTGCATCTTCCACATTCATTTAACTTTCCTTGTTTACGCGTCTCGCAATCTAGAAAATGTTGATAATCTTCATCAATAGGATACTTATATTTCTCTAATCTAGGAATGAACATTATTATAGTACTATTCACAGGTCTTAAAAAATATTGCTTAAACAAATTAAGTCCAGTTATTGATGTTGGCCATAGCCTATACATCGCTTGGAATACTCTAAAGTCTGAAAGAAAGGCCAGAAGGTCTACAGAATTGTAAAATTGAATGAAATTAGACCGCAACCTAAATCAATATCGAGAAAGCATGGTACTATCCATAGTCGTTAGAATTGAGCAGAAGATAATAGCAGATCAGTTCAGCCATGAAGTACCAAACGCAAAATGACCGCTTTACTAGAGCAATCTAACTTACATTCATAAATATTCAAGGAAAGTCATCATCGTACTCGGTAGTTGAAATTCTTTCATAAATTCAAGGCCAGATTATATGGATCCCTGCTGGTTACAAGAGAGTCTTGACGTGTCGTCCACATAAATTAAGAATACTATGCGTTCAATAGATTCGAATTTTCAAAATTGAATTTCGAATGAGATAGTCCTATCGGAAAATTATGAAACGTGTTCACGTTATCCATTATAGATTACTTATTAGTTCTATCATTTATTAGTTGCAGGATCCCAATATTTGATATAGCAATTTGTATGTAATGTCATTTCATATTATTAGTATTATTGCCATTTTCAGCGCTGCGATAATTCCGATATATATTAGCGTTAGAATTAAAGAGGGAAATAGATCAGGGTTAAGAACTTTGACGATCATTTTGGCATCTTTCATTGTGATACACGGTTTTTATCATCTCGCTGAACTACTCGGGTATCATGCTTTAGGAGATGGATTTTTCGAGCCGCTCTCGGTAGCGATACTAATAGCGTTCGGTGTAGCAATGATACGAATATTATACCCAAATTCTATGCTTACAAAAAAGTCAAGAGGTGGATCTAAATAGTACCTATCGAATCAGCTGAAGACATTTCATTCAATTTGACCCTACCTCTGCTATTCATTGCATTTGGAATATTTCTTTGGATCGTAATCAAATATAGGAGTATTAGAAACTTTCAATCTCAAATTTCGATATTTATTATAATATGGATTCTCGGAGAAATCGCAAACGTCTTACAACAGAATGGTCTTCTGATATCCCAAACTTTTGAGGATATTGGAATGGAAATTCATGTTGCAGGAATGATTTTTTTCAGTATACTTTTGTGGTTTAGGTTTTGCTATTATCACAGCTCTCAAAAGCGTCTTGCGGATAATTTTAGATTATAACTGCTTGCCGGCTATTTTAATTCTAAAATTATGTGCTTAGTGTATGGACAGTAGATTTTCTGCCACCCTTTGAACAGGATTAATATTGTATTCTGCGAAAACTACAATATTCCCATATTCATAATTTATCTTTAGTGATTTGTACACACTTTTAAACAGTGTGAACTTCTTTCCATCTTCAGTAAGCTCGTTCCTAATTGACAAGAGAAGACCATTATCTAAAAGCCATTTAATTTTCCTATAAGCAGTAGTATGAGGAATATTACATTCTCTTATCACTTCGTTAACTGATCTTTCCCTAACAAGAGCATAATCCAAAATCTTGACAATTTCTCGGTCAGCTAGAGCGGATAAAATCGACTGTTTTGTTTGGGTGCTCAGGAAGCTCATTCCCTATCTATAAATGTCTATATTAGAATATCTAACTTATTAACTTAATTATTCAGGAACCA
>DATBGR010000137.1:0-4307 GCA_036557905.1 Nitrososphaeraceae archaeon
TGGGCTTTGTAGGTGGTTCATTACCAAGCTCTTCCAATGAAAAAGGTATAATGTCAGTTAAGTTAGCTAACGCGCTAATAGGTATATTGATAGCTCATTTATTTGCCAATGCTTTCATAATTTATTATCTTACTAGAAAAACGACCGCTTCAATATTTAGAACTTAGCAATAAATAAATGAAATCTACAAAAGTACAAAAGTAGACGTTCTATTCCAAGGGAACTTACTGTACTAACTACCGCTTTAAAGATCACTAACTATGACAAATACATAGACTACGTCGATAAGTTAATTAGAAAAAGGCTGAAAAAGGCTGACTTGCAAAAAAAATTATTGATTAGCCGGTAGTCGTATTTCCACCAGCAGTCATATTGCCACCAGCACCGCCACCTGCAGTAACATTGCCGACAATTTCACCTAATGGGTTAGCCCCTGTCATTACGCGGAAGATAATTTTTCCATCATTTATGGCCTTCACAAAATCTGAAAGATCTTTGTCCTTTAATGGACCTATCAAGTCAGATTTCGTAAAACTACCACTAACGTTACCTCCCTGTGGTCCGAGACCGTTTATAGAGGCTTGTTTAAGTGATACAACATCAGGAGCTCTACCGCTTCCCATCTCCTGAGAAATTACTATGCCGGTTGCATTGTCCTTTAATCCGTTGGCGCTTACGTCATATTTTACTTTCTTTCCATTGTCTTGGATTTCTAAGGTAGCTTTTCCTGTTGCATTTGAACCTTGTGTGGGCTTAAGATCGGCAGAAAATGTCCCTGAAATCTGTGCGGCGCTCCATTGAATGATGGATATTGCCGACACTAACAACAATGCTGAAATCACTGAAGCTTGTACTCCTCGAAAATTTGCTAATACCATTAGCAAAGAAAAGTCGTAGTACTATTTAAAATTTTTTTGGATTGTAAGGTTTATCGTAATGTTTTGCTTCTTAATAGTCACAAGCACAATTTGAGAACTATTAAGGATGAAAACAAGCGGATGTATGAGAGACTGCCTCTATAGTCATCGGTATACCTAACGAGAACTCGTTGTATTACTTGAATTCTTAAATTGGCAGCAAAAGTAATTACTGTTAAAAGCAATCAAGAGAAAGACATATTCTAACGTCAAAACATATGTTCCGATAATTATTTGTATTCTGAGTTACTTTATTCCCGCTGGAGTTATACCGATGGATGTATTATATCCAAGGTAAACGGAAGTATCGACGATTCAAGTCTAGTGGGTCCTATGAAGGGAAAGACGATTTCAGATCTAGTCTCTTCAATAAATAACGGGAATAATTATGTCAACGTTCATACTCAAGGTCATCCTGACGGTGAAATAAGAGGACAACTAGTGGTATCCGGTTCATCAAATATGACATCAGCCACTGGAAATGAAACAGACGCAGACACTGATACAGAGTCAGAGACGGCAATTGTAACTCCTACCGGAGAATAACTGTCTTCCAGATCGCTATTAGTTGTTAGTAACAAGTTTCCGTCCATATTCCATCTGGTCTTACTGTGAGGTGTAATTTCACCAATAGCTTAACCAAATGCTATTTTATCTATGCCTGCAACAGATTCTTACTCTTTAATTGGCAAGCAGATATATCTCAAGCAATAAAACCTGTGTAGTTACGATAATTAATTATTGATTAATCTTTTCTGTTTCCTTTTTAGTCGGATTCTCTGCACAATGCGCTAGTTAGGCTTTCGTCAAATGATCTTCAGGAAATGCCTGTCTTATCAGATGAGAATAATAAAATCGTTGGAATTATAAGCATCTCCGATTTAGTAAAACTATATGATAATGAAGTTGAAAAGGTAATGAAATTAAGGCATCCTTCAAACCAAAGTATCGATTTAGCAGATAACGCAACAAATAACTATAAAGATCATAACCCAAAAAGAATCAAAGCCGTTGTTTTCTGCCGTCGTGGCTAGCTTCTTTAGGGAATCTATGATCTGAGAAGTATCATCGCCTCTGTAATCAAAATTAAAGTTGGGTTTTTGCAAGCCAAATTGCATATTATCTCATAAAGTAAAGATGATTATAAACTTAGTATGAGAACATTCACACCTGACTTTGTAAGGATAAAGAAAAAAAAGTAAGCTTAATCACTAAATTTAAATGATTTCCTTGACATAGCTGTCCTATGAAAAGTTATAGAAACATCCGTAACTTGAATTTATTAGCTCTCATTTCTCTAACTTTGATGGGTCTCCTATTCCTTGTTACTAGTGTCTCACCAAGCTTTGCGACCGTTGGAGGTAACAATATTAATGCGACGCTTACTCCAAATCAGATTGCAGCAGGTGGACCTATATCTCCTAATTATACGAAGGCATTACAAGAAGCAAAATGCGCTGCAGCACAGGACAACGCTCCTTGGTTTCGAACTGTCCTGCCAACCGAGCATTTTGATTCGGGTCGAACAGATCTGTTTGCATGTGCGCAGTTCCCGGGGTCTTACACTGGCCCGAACCAGGTTTATGCCTATCAGTCCACTGATGTATACAAGACTCCCTTCAACATGGCCACACGCGCTATCAACGAGATGTATGTCTACGGAGGTGGAAACGGTGATCAAAAACCCCCGGGATTCCAAACATTTGTGGCTCGTGTCGAACTTGGCTCGCTGAAGGAGATTTGGAGGACCTATCTCAACAACGCGAACATAACAAATGACCTGCATATATCAGGCGCAGTAGACATATTGGCTGATGGTAGCATAGGGTCAGCTGCGGAACATAGTTTGTACAAAATTAATGGAAGTACTGGAGCAGTCGAAGCAGTAGTCGCTCTTCCCACCGGTTCAACGCCCCCAGGCGATGGTGCATTCAATGGTTTTTCTGGCTGGCCTGATGGGTATCTTGTCTTAAAATCATTTAACCGACCCGTTGGATGTCCACTGAATGGTTATAGTGCTGCCGCCTTCACATGCCCTGGCGCCCCTGCTGCCGGCGGTCCTTCAGTCTTGTCAGTGGTTGACTCAAAGACCTGGAAAGTACTTGACTGGGTCGAGGGTAAAGAGAATTCAGCAGGTCGCATTAGTGCTACTCAATATCATGGAAAAGATTATGCCTACTTTGCTGGTACCTCTAGTATTTATCGATACGTGTGGGATGGCAAGAATATTACGCTTGATCCAAGCTGGGGTCCTGTTCCATATCTGAAACCAGGTCAGACTGCGGCTGGTGCTGTAGTTCTTGCGGGTGACTGGGTCATCCTAAGTTCAAACGGCATACCTACTTCTAAGGTCCCGCTTAGTGTCGTCGCCGTTTCACAGGCTGATGCTAGCAAGATCTTTCGGATAGATCCAATTCCTCTAAACCCTGGAGAAAATAGCAATTACTACGCTCATCTTGCCGTGGATGCACAGAACAATCGGATTTATACTATGGATGCGGGAGCACACAAGGCCGCGGGCGTCAACTTCAATCCGAAAACTGGTAACATGACAGTTGCATGGGTTGAGCCCCAGTGGAGTCAAAACTATATCACGTTGCTAGGCCCAATTGATAAACGAGTATTCGTCAATACAAATATATCATCAAGCGTTACTCAGAATGCGACTAAATTGGATTCTGGACCAGAGGGAGCCAACTACGTCGAACAAATTCTGTGGAGAGATGCCAATACGGGCAAGTTGCTTGCAGCGTCTGACTTCTTCCCACCTTCAAATCCCGCAGGCAATGTGCCTGTTGGCTACGGTGGACTTCTCTATAACATGCTAAATAATGGTCATATTATGACCTTGCAGGTCTTGCCTAAACTGACAAGTTCGAATTCGACCACAACGACAACATCATAACCAACATTTGCATTTGGGGAGTGATCGATTGGCCGATTGAATTAATCACAAGCAAAAGCCTGCTTTGATTGTCGGATAAATGAGACGCATCCTGAGATTTCTTATTGATGTTACTGTCCAAAAAAACAAAATATTTTTATAATAATCAATGTCTATGTGTATAAATTAAATTAACAAAGCTACGGGAGTTAATTTGGTTGGATGAACAAGAAACAACCAATTCCCCACCATGTATAACTCTGCAGGTATAATTCTGCAATTACTCTAACGTAATTAAACTATAAATGACTTGAATCCACAGAATATATGATTCCGATACCAATAAACCGTCATGCAAATAATCACGACCGTTAAAACCAAAATTTCATATTCTGATGCTCTACACTCGTTTATAATACAAAATACAAGTTGCTACTAATGTATCAAAAATTAGGAATTTTAGCAGTTCTAGCAAGCGTGCTCTTATCCGCAGCGGTCCTTACGAC
>DATBGR010000138.1:0-15499 GCA_036557905.1 Nitrososphaeraceae archaeon
GAAACAAGGAGATACAGCAGTGGTGTAGTGGTTTGACAGAGCATTACACACACGAACCGAGTTAACAAGTCGCTAAATGGTGATGACTGCATTAGATAGATAGAATAGCAGCAGTGAACCAAATTCAAAATGCCAATTAGAATTAATGTCCAACTGAAAACGCCATCTGCAAAAATTTTATCTGTTCAAAGTTCCATTAATTTCAACAAGGTAGATAAAACCTACCGTTAGGCAAGTCTTGTTAGATTGGCTTAGTAAATATTCAATCATAAACCTGTGACTTGCAATACAACCAAGTTAATTAATCTAACCTATGTACTACAGCTTGCGTGCGGCATCTGACCTCGGTATAATTGAGCTATGCGGGCCCGGAGGGCTTCGATCCCTCGCCCTGCGGTTCCGAAGACCGCCACGATGTCCTGACTACGCTACGAGCCCAATTATGATTGATCAAGCGGTAGTCTTAAATCTATTCTTAAAGTATTGCTCGCAGTAGTAGGTACAATCAGTATAATAATACCTCAGGAATTTGCCATAGTGTTAGCGTTCACTGCTCGTGTAAACGTGAACTATAGTTTCTCATTTCTACAAAATTGTATTTTTTAATTCATGATATCATCCATCCCAAGTTGTCATATAGGAATATTACAAGATCAACTCCAATCTTGTTGGACATAACCATTTATCTCGGTTCAATTGCTTGTAACTACTACCCAATTGAAAGTTTCAGAACGAACAAGTGGTGTAGAGTATGCAATCCGCGATATTATCCTGCATGCTAAGAACTATGAGAGGTCCGGAAAGGAAATAATATATCTCAATATAGGAGATCCCGTTAGGTTTGACTTCAAAACTCCAGACCATATCAAAAGGGCACTCATAGATGCTGTCAATAACGAGGAAAATTATTATGCAGAATCAGAAGGCCTTCCTGAACTTAAAAAGGCGATTGTCGAAAAAGAGAATGAAAAGGGATTTGCAGTAATTGACGAAGACGTAATTATTTCAAATGGAGTGTCTGAGGGCCTAGATATGGTGATGGCTTCTGTTGTAGACCCTAATAGTGAAGTTCTAATGCCAGGACCGTACTATCCTCCTTACGCGTCCTATGTGAAATTCTACGGAGGAAAGCCTATTGAATTCCAGTTGCATCAAAATGGTGGGATTGACATTGAAGATATAATCTCGAAGATTACCCCTAAATCAAGGGCCATATGCATTATCAATCCGAACAATCCGACAGGTGAGGTCTTTGACAAAAAGAACTTACAAAAAGTTATTGATCTCGCAGCTGAATACGACCTTTACCTGATATGCGATGAGATATATGATAAAATCGTATTTGATGAACAATTTGTGGGAATAGGAAGGGTTTCCAAGGATGCTCCAGTGATTCTATTAAACGGTTTTTCAAAATCTTACTTGATGACAGGGTGGCGCTGTGGGTATATCTGTCTGAATAGCGAATCAAAACGTCTTGAACCATTACGCTCAAATATCCCCAAATTGGCAAGAGTTCGTATAGCATCAAATCTACCCGTTCAGATAGCTGCGGTGCAGGCTCTGCGCGGATCACAAGATCATATTAAAATTATGGTCGACAAGCTCAAACGAAGACGGGATTATATAGTCAAGCGTTTAAATTCAATAGATGGGATTAGATGTACTAGTCCTCGTGGTGCGTTTTATGTATTTCCAGAACTTGATCTCGGTCGTACGTGGAAAGATGATAAAGAATTTGTATTGGATTTTTTTGACAATACAGGAGTTCTTACAGTGAACGGATCAGGATTCGGTACTAAATACGGATCAAGTCATTTCAGAGCAGTATATTTGGCCTCTGAAGACATACTTGAAAAAGCAATGGATAAGTTGGAATCGTTTATGAAAAGATCAGCTGCCTAGAGAATCAGTTATCATCCGACTCGATTTTCTTTCTAATGTTTCGACACCAGAGTAGTTAGAAAAAATTAGATTCTTTGTTTGGACCAAAGAAGGTTCATACATATACATTCATTGCCGTCTAATTTCAGTTGTGTGATTTCATTTACGACTAAGACTATTCTTCGTCAGTATCATTTAGACAACCACAATACGAAATATCAAGACCACAATCAAATCTCGATAACATCATCTTTTTCTGGCGCACTTGCATCAAAACCGTATTTTTCATTTATTTCTTCGGCAAATCGGATACACGAGTTGCCATCCCCATGTACTGTTAAGACCTTTGGAGTGCCTTCGATACGATCTAGTATTTCAAATAACTCAGATCTGCTATTATGAGCAGAAAATTCAAACTGCTTCACGTCTGCCAATCAGCGTTTCTCTTTACCATTAACCATAGTGACTTTTTTTTCTAACAGAATTCTGCCAGGCGTATTATTTGCTTGATAGGAAACCAAGGCAATGCCGTTGCGTTCGTCCTTTGCCACTTCCTGCAGATAAAATATTGCAGTACCTCCTACCAACATTCCTGCAGGAGATATGATAACACCGGGCTCCCTTATGATTTTCTTCCTTCTATTCCACCCTCTTATCCATTCTACATCGCCGATTGCTTGCCTAAACATACTAGGATTCCTTAAAAAAGATGGGTGTTTCAACATGATTTCGTTGGCCTTCAGGGCCATCCCATCCATTACAATCTTATGTTTGAAGTTCTTACTCTTTAATACACATGAGATCTCCTGTGCACGTTCTACGGAGAATGCTGGGATAAAGAGCGTTCCGCGTCTCTCAACTACTTCGTTTGCAAATTCAACTAGGTTTCGTTCGGACAGTTCTCTAGGGGTTTGCTCTGATTGAGAGTAAGTGCTTTCTATAATTAGTAGATCAATTTTACCTATATCCAAGTCGGCAGGCCTAAGTAAATTTGAACCTCTCGTATTAACGTCTCCAGTATAAAATATCCTCTTGGAATTGCTTTCCGCGAGTACAGTTGCTCCTCCAAGTATATGACCAGACTCATGGAGAGTTATATTAATATCGTTTTTTATGGAAATAGGTTCACGATACTGTAAAATTTTTGAATGATTCATCATCGTAATTATATCGATGTATTCGAATGGAAGATAGAAACCAGAGATTTTTATCATATCTTCCAATAAAAGTTCCGATAGATCAAATGTTGGATGGGTTCCTATCACTTGCATCTTCGTATCTTTCGACAAGAACAATGACGGCACAAATCCTGAATGATCCAGGTGGGCATGAGTAACTACAACCGCGTCTATGTCCCTTGGCCGAACATGAACAGGAAAAATAGGTTCTCTCTTTAAGAGTACACCGTAGTCTAATAAAACATTCGTCTTGTCAGTTGAAACTAAGAAGGCAGAACGACCAACTTCCCTTGCTGCACCTAATACAGACACTTTCATTATTTATGCACCGCTTATATCCAATCGATTAGTAATTCTACTACGATGACAATAGTTGTGATACGTAGTACAAATCCTCACTCACGAAGGCCAAATTATCAATTGTCAAAACAAATCTCCCAAAGACGTTCATAAGATGCAGAGTCCCCTGCACTTTCTAGATATTTAAAACCACACGCGTCTAGCACGTCTTCAAAGTCATAACGACTGCTAGATGCTTCACCTTCTTCTAGGATATTTCGTTTAAGCGTCTTCACTAT
The DNA here is from genome assembly GCA_036557905.1 of Nitrososphaeraceae archaeon. Classification (GTDB taxonomy): domain Archaea; phylum Thermoproteota; class Nitrososphaeria; order Nitrososphaerales; family Nitrososphaeraceae; genus JARBAU01. The sequence goes on from DATBGR010000138.1 coordinate 3,641, forward strand.
AACCTCTGACTTTGTCTCGTTGCTGCAATATATATACCATAGATTATGTGCTCTTCGCATTTTTGAAAGCTTAAGGTAAGTTTCCCGAGGCATTTTTGTGTAATAATAATTCATTATCTCATGATTTACATCTTCCCATGATGGTGTACGCCAGTACGCAATCCTCCTGAATCCATCTCCATCATACTCAGCTGCGAGACTGAGACCTTGGTCTAGCGTAGTTATAACCACCTCAGTCCGCTTCTTAACAGCATCTCTAAAATCTACACCTGGATCCATCCAACCAACAAATATGATATCATAGGATTGTTCAATTCCCCATCTGGCATCAGCAATCTTAATAAAGTCAGGTTTTACAATTCCACATTCATAGAAAATTTCTGAATTTTTTTCTATACCTTTTGCATTCGGAACATACTGTACAATTCTTTTTAAAAAGTCCCCGTAACCACATCCCACATCTAAATATGATGGATTGTTAGAAATTGAATAGGCTATCGAAACCAGTCGTTGGACATCAACTTTTCTATATGAGAAATATGTACCACTCAGAAATGGGAAGCTATAACGTTCATGATGCTTCGATATCGAATTCATTCTATAGCCTTTTAGGGAATTGATTGCTTCTTTCAACGCACGAAGACTGTACGACATTATAAAGATGTACTCCGGAGAAACTAAAAATCATATTAATGTACATTAGCTGAACTGGTATAACATTGTCGAAACTTCTATACAAAAACGCAACGTCACGATACACTATCTCTTTGTATATTCCTGGTCGCACCACACCCCGACTGTCGCTCATATTGCAGAGATACAATGGTATCAAGAGCAACTCACATAGCAAGATAATACAATTGGTTTAACCTTATATGAAGACCTTAAAGGGGACTATTATAAAGGATTAGATGACTCCCCAGATAGAAATTAATAGGCACTATTTCCTGCCGTTTATATAGATGGATGTTCAAGGACGGGTAGATCTGGTCACAAGGTGTCCAACTGAAGAAATTGTCAAAACCGAGGAACTTACTGAATTGTTTCAAGTCAATTCTTCTCCCAAACACTATGTTGGACTTGAGATTTCTGGTAAGTTGCACCTTGGAAGTCTAATAATTACTGGTTTTAAGATTAACGATTTTATTAAAGCCAATGTTAGGACGACTGTCTTTCTTGCCGACTGGCATAGCTACATAAATAACAAGCTTGGTTGTAGTTGGGAAAAAATTGGCTTAATGGGAAAATATTATACTAATGCATTTAAATTTTTTTGTCCCGGAGTTCAGGTTGTAACTGGCAGTGAGCTTTATTCGAGAACAGGAATAGAATATTGTGAGGACTTGATTAGATTTAGTAAACATCTAACCTTAGCTCGGGTATCACGATCACTAACTATAATGGGGAGATCCGAGAAAGATGCACTTGACCTATCTCAATTGTTCTATCCCCCCATGCAGTCAGCAGATATTAAAGCGCTAGGAGTGGATATTGCCCATGCCGGAATGGACCAGAGAAAAATCCATATGATCGTGAGAGAAGTTTTCCCTAAACTCAATTGGAAAGTTCCCATCATGGTTCACCAGCATTTGTTACCAGGGCTGTCTGAGCCAACCATGATCGAACGCCTCAACTCAGACCAAAAGCATGTTGTTGGTAAAATGAGCAAAAGCAAACCAGCTAGCGCGATTTCTATTCATGATGATGAAAAGACGATCCAAGACAAGATTCGTAAGGCATATTGCCCTATGGACACTAGCGAAGGCAATCCGGTTCTCGAATTAATTAAGTATATAATATTCCATCAATTTTCGCAGTTCACGATCGAACGTTCAACATCACACGGTGGGAATATTACTTATTATAACAATAACGATCTTACAGCAGACTTCCTGAGAAAGAAAATACATCCTCTGGACCTGAAAAATGCAGTAGCTGTACAAATAAATAAAATAGTTGAACCAATTCGCAACTATTTTGTAGGTAGGGAACCGAAGCTTGACTAGTCGACATACAAATAATGTTAGTCTATAGCGGTTGTCCAACTTAGCTTCACGACGAATGTTAGTGGAATACTGCATGGATCCAAATTGAGTACATTTTTTCCATAAGTTGTCGTTCTAGAACAACTTAATAAGGCAATAAGTATCAGAGGTTTCGTCATGTGGTTATTGAAGCTAAAATGATATGCAGATAGATCCGATGGTGCTTCGCCTTCATACTTGTTAAATGCCTTGACACGCACTTGACGACTCGGCATTTTCACTCGATCATATATCCTAGCATGTAGACGGCCCTGTTAACTTATGCAAACTTCCACCTCCTTAGATCGTCAAATTTAATACTAGATTTTATAACGCTATTGTGCATAAATATGAAGAAGATGAGGAACTTGTAAAGATGTCTAATTTTGTATACTCCGTCTCTCATACATCGATAACACCTAGACACTGGGTAAAGATTTAAGATTGCGAATTGGAACTTGTCTATGAAAGAATGTTTTATACATTTCGTCTAGGAAAGTATACATTATAAATCATGATATATATTTATTTAATAATGAAAGAGCTTAAGAATTTAGGTGTAAGAATATCACCTTAGAACATCAGGCCACAAAGCAACCAGAATTAGATCGAAAACGATGGTTAGTAAGGTATCTACTGCTGGCTTCGGTTGCAGTTGTACTCGTACTAAAAGTATACTTGTTATTGTTTGTTATGGACTTTACTTTAGGTCTTTATGGCTTCTTTACGAGCTTCGTGCTATTTAATATCTTATTCTTTGCCTACACCAAATATAAGGATCCATATTTCGACGCAGCAAGTATTCCGATAAGTTCTAAAAATATGGACAGTATTCCATTATTTTCAATTGTAGTTCCAGTGAAAAATGAAGAAGAGAATATCAGGAATTGCGTGCAATCTTGCATTAACCAATCATATCCAAAGAAGGAAATTATCATAATAAATGACGGTAGCACGGATAGAACTGCAGAGATACTTGATGAAATGAGGCGAGAAGAGAAAGCGAAGAATAGTGATAAGCAGCAATTGCGCATTCTTCACTTATCTAGGAGCGTTGGAAAGAAAAAAGCTATAGAATTCGCTAGTCAAATTTCCAAAGGTGAAATTTATGCCTTTATGGATAGTGACTGCGATATGGCATACGATGCTGTAGAGAGGGCCGCAAAGATCTTTATATCTGACCCACAACTTGGTGCACTCACCTCACATGGCAGAGTCAGGGGTGCACACTCAGGCAATATTTTGGAGAAATTTCAAGACGTATATATTGATGGTTCATGTCGGGCAATAAAGGCTGAGGAAAGTTCGTTCTCTTCAGTTACATGTTGCTCTGGGTCTTTAAGCTTCTATAAGAGAGAAGCAATTCAACATTTTATTCACGAATGGGCACATGATACCTTTCTAGGAATGGATTTCAAATTCTGCACTGACCGGCGCATGACTGCTTACGTTCTTTCAACGAGACCTGGTGTGCATGAGAGCAGCATTGACAAGTCATCTTCGAAGGGTAAGAACAGCGATGCACTTCTTGGACGTAGTGTTGAGGGAGAAATCCCTATTTTAGCAACTGGAAATGATGAAATGGAATTATTGCAAAAAACTACTGACCCTGATCGTGAGTATGACAAACGTGCGACTCCGCCTCGGTGGAATGTCAAATATAGTTATAGTATAAAGGTAAACGTGGGGGTACCTAACACACTCTCAGCACTAATACAGCAACAAATCAGATGGAAAAAGAGCTTTATTCGAAGCATATCTTCTACAGGAGGATCGTATTGGTGCCGCCCATCTTACGTTGCAATGTTGTATTACATACAAACAGCTATGAAATTCCTTCGTCCATATTTGGTGCTACATGCGTTAATCATTTTGCCTCTTGAAGGGGACTTTAGATCTACCATTCTCTGGGTAATGGGTATAATGTATACAGGTATGATTTATGCTGTAGATTTCAGATTGCGTAATCCTGGCGACAAGCTTTGGCTATATAGACCCGTATTCACGTTCCTCACTACCTTTGTATACACATGGTTACTTCCAGTTGCTGCAGTTACCCTAAGAAATAAATCATGGCGATAGAGTTAGAGCCCAATTGAGATGGATAAGAAATACCCTGAGTTAGAACCAATCCCAAAATTGTCCTCCTATATATGACAATGCAACAATCCAAACAAACCAATGCAAAATACTCTTTAATCTTCTTCCCATATTCAACCAAGAGTATTCTGAACCTGTTGTGCCTGGAGGTGGTTATTTCAGCTACGCATCATCTAAACTATAATGAATGGTTCCCTTGGTTACTGATACTGTATCCTTTTATGGCCTACGAACGCAGATAGTTGAGTAGGCAGTCTAGAGCACTCTTTTTACTATTCTATAAGATAGAATACATTATAATATTGTGACTTATACTCTAGTTTAATAGTCATCAGAAAACGAGTTCAGTATAGTCACTTATTTATTCACTCACGTAGCAAAGGGATTCTTACTACCCAACAAGATAGATAGAAAAATGACTAAGAGCCTATCCCAAAATTGTCATTCTATAGATGATTATACAACAAGCTAGGCGTACCAATGAAAGATAACTCTGATTTCTTTTCATATCTGACAAACATTTTTCTCAATCTGTTATGCCAAGAGTTGGTTCTTTCAACGACCCATCTTCTAGTGTGATGTCTACTACGCTTAGTTATTGATTGTTCTCCTCCCTGTCGAATATGTGGTAGATTTCCTTTCTTGATAACTTCATTCTCAATCTCCTGAAAGTCGTACCCTCTGTCAAGACAAAGATTCTGTTTCTTCCTATCAATCTTGGAGAATGATCTTTTAACTGCGATATTGTTCAGCCTGTGCGTAGCTGCCTTCATATCATGTGTATTAGACGCAGTTATAATAACAGATAATGGAATACCTTATCCATCAGTTAGTACATGGCGTTTTGTTCCTAATTTGCCTCTGTCTGTAGGATTAGGCCCAATCAGTCATCTCCCCCCTAAAGGTGCCTTTACAAGTATACTATCAAGTGATTGCCAGTTCCAATGAATGCCTACTACACCATCATACATTTTTAGCAGTCTACTCCACATTCCTTGAAATATCTTAGATGTTAACCATTGTTGGAATCGTCTATGACATGTCAAACCAGACCCAAATTCCTTTGGCAACGTCTTCCATTAATATCCAGTTCTTAACGTACAGAATACCATTCAGTACCTACCTAATGATACTGCTGGACGTCCTATAGTATTAGTTAGTTTTTCTGATGGAAGTATAAACCTTATCTTATCCCATAACTCATCAGGTATTCTCTTGATGGTTGGAAGATACTTTGCCCCATCGTAAGCCATACATATGAGAGGAATGCCTCAAGCTATATGCCTATTTATTTTTGGGATGGGTTCTTATTCGGTATCACCTAAAATTTCATAGACGCTTATAATTTGGCCTCTGACCTTGGCCCGTTTGAATACTGAGGCAAGTAAGGGTAGTCAGGCAACAACATGGTACACGCAGTTACCAGTTCAGAAAGTCTGTATAGCAAAAATGAGGATATAGGCAATATAGATTAATGAGAATCTGATTATACGGACAGAAATAAATGTTTATAATTAATATTGAACTATTTTTATTGTGTTATACAAATCTATCCAGCTAAAGCCACTATTGGGCCTTTGCATAGCATCCATGTTGTCAATCGTATTCATATCCTATCCATTGATAGCATTCGGACAGAATTCGACATTAACAAAGTCCACATCTGGAGGCAGCTTGAAGGTTCAGATCGAGCCAACACCAAAAGTTCTCAAAGTAAATATACCAACAAAATTTAAGATCACCTTCGATAAATCACCAGGTAGTGTCCAGCCTCATATTGACTATGATTTTCTTATAACCAACAACGGCAAAAACGTATTTTCAGCATCCTCGTCCACTGGTCAAACAGGAACTCCTCTACATACTGCCGAGGGTATCGTTACTATACCCTATGTATTTAAATCGCCAGGAAGCTATATATTAACGGTAAAAGTCTATGGTATACTTTTTAATCCAATCAAACCTGAATCTGCAGACTTTCCCATAAATGTGACTTGATCTGTTTTATCAATTGAATACCAATCATTGGAAGATAGTGCTGATATAAGGGATCTTGATAACATATCACATGATAATAACAAGAAAACAACAACCTATAATAAGCCTAGTCTCTGAAATGCCAAATGAAAAATAGCTTTTAACATAATCAAAACCTGTACTCAACAAATTATCCTGTTAATTAATCTGGGTTGGGAAACCATCCCAGCTATCAAAGATTCGATCACGCGGAGGAAGGAAGTTAATATGGTCTATATCTTTGACAAAAACTGTCTTTGTTGCTGCTGTGCAGTTGAAAAGATCGAATTCCAAGCTCTCGTAGCATTGTCATTAAACTCTGCGACAGTTTCGATGGTCCTATTGCAGACCTTCAGGTTCTCTCTAATTGTATCAAGACTATTTATTAAGAATTGATTGTTAATGTCGACTGCCCTAATGGTATTGTTAGTAATTTGATTAGACTGGTTTACTAATTGTTCAGTATAAGGACCAGAAGATGGGATTGACCAATTATTTCCAAGAAATTGTTTCTGAGCAGATACCGTAGTCTGAATAATATTCTTCGCAGTCTGAATATAATCAAGCTGAAGATTAGAGATTGACTGATAGTATTGCGGTTGGGCCTTGGCCATTTCATCGACTGTCCTCAATAGATTTTCCTTGACTGAATCGTAGACATTAGGGCCTACATTAGTATTATCCACTCCCGGTTTATACTCTACCATAACATCCATATCACTCGTGCTCTATATAAATATTGGTAATCAATACCATTGTTTACCAAATAAAACCCTCAAAGTATGGAGAGAGGGTTAAGTTCTATAATATAGCTTTGGAGCCTTTCTATAAATGAAGCACTTTCATATATTACGAATATGAAATTACTAAAATCAATGCCATCAGCCAAAGTCAATTTAAATAGTCTCGAGCATTTTAGCTTTATGTTTTTCTGTTTAGTAATCTCTTTTTATTGTTCGGATAAACTCTTCCAACTTCTTTAAACTTTCTGGATGCAGATGGTGCTCAATTCCCTCGGCATCACGATTAGCAATATCGACAGTTACACCAATCATTTTGAAAAATTCTGCAAGAAGACCATGTCGTTCCCTAATGCTTTCTGCAACCTTTATACCCTCGTTGGTAAGACTTATGCCTCTATATTTTTCATATTTGAGATGTCCACTTTCATCTAGTCTTTGTACCATTTTCGTAACACTCGGTGAACTCACATTGAGATACTTGGATATTTCAACGGTGGTTGCATATCCCTTCTGCCGAATTAGCTCATAAATAACCTCTAAATAATCCTCCATGCGGTCTGTTCGATCTTCCTTTTTCATATTATTAGCATCACGTATTGATTCTAATCTTGTTCCTTTAATCGAAGGCTCCATGCAAATCCCAGTAGTACATCATACAATAGGTGCATTCCTAAATATGCTTTTATCAAAGCTTTGCTTAAAGAAATTTCTATTTTATTTGCATCAATATTTATAAACTTATAACAATCTAGTCGACAATCAAGCTATTGCAGACGGATCCTTGATAAATAAAATATACGGAATCAAGGAAGAATGCAAGTTGGAATATAATTTAGTATATTGAAGGAATTAGTAAGAGGTTCTGACTGGGGGTGGATCAAACTTTTGCTAATGGTCATCTTTACTCTGCTCTTTGGGACTAAAGTAGGATTTTGATCCTTATGAAATGGAAGGTTACATATCGCAATTTTGCGTACTTGTTTGGAAATGTCGTACGAGGTAAATGACGGCGCGCAGTCAGATATCGTAACTATCCTGTTTAATATGATGAATAAAGGATTCGAGATCTGCTGTCGCTAGGCAACACACCTTGTCTCCAGCACCATAGTAAACAAATAGCCGTCTGTCAAGTACGAAAGCACCAGTGGGAAATACCACATTATTTACATCTCCGTATACTTCATAAGATTCTTCAGGTTGTAGGATAGGATTTTTTGCCCTAGCTAATATCTTCTCTGGTCGCTTCAAATCCAGAAGCGCGGCACCGGCCCTATACACCCTATCATCACTTACCCCATGGTAGATAACTAACCAACCATAGCTGGTTTTGATGGGAGGTGGTCCAGCACCGACCTTTAATGCTTCCCAATCTGACCTTGGGCTTAAAAGAAGAGTATATTTGCGGCTCGCAGTTAAGGAATCTCCTTCCCCAAGCCAGATGCTTGGCTTATCTACTTCATAATCCTCTCCGACCCAACTACTAGGCCTGTGCAAGGAAAAGTATGGATTTGTTCCTTTTTCTGTTAATGAATTATCAATTTTGTGAGGGAAAAAAACTACATCTTTATCGTCGTCGGCTTGTTTTGTGATGATACCCAACCTGGTATAAATATGATAATCATTCGTATTAGCCAAAGCTGACGAAGCTTGTGGTCCTTCACGTACGTACTTCGACGGAACCACATAAACAAGGTAATTTTTGGAATCAATATTTATTAATCTAGGATCTTCTATTCCGAACTTCTCATATTCGACACTAGGTGCAATAGCAACATCGCTACGTCTAACAAAAGTAATGCCATCGGTGCTCGAAGCATACCCTATTCTTGAAATATAATTTTCATATTCTCCGACAGCACGATACAACATATGAATCTTAATGCCGTCGTACAATATTCCACAGTTAAAGACCGCCTTAGATTCCCACCAATTATCTTGGTTAGGAGTCAAAATGGGATTCTTACTATGCCTCTTCAATATAAAATCCTTCGTGGACAAGAACAGTGCAATAGTCAATGTCTTCTTTTATTAATCTACCCACATTGCAATAATATGTAAGAACTCGTATAGAATCTTCAGTAATAACTGACCCATATGTCATGAAACCTTAGGAACACTATTTTTGATGTATAATTTTACACTATATCCCTAGTGACAATGTTGGCAAATACAAGACTTGCAAAAACACGGAAGCAGAACAAAACGAGTCAAAATAACTAAAAAATTGGCTGTAGATACAATACTGCGAATAAAGGATAAGCGATCCCAGGATTCAGGTACGGTTTTATAACGGGAGTAACACCGAATTGAAATCGATCAGAACATTGACATTAGTTGTACCCTTGCAAATCAAGATGAAACCGTTCACTATCTAAATGCTAATTTTTGGACAAGTCTTTTGTAATGCAAACTCTATCCCAGAAATAGTAGGAGAAATTCGAGTTCGTGTTCGAGATGTTAGTAGGACTAACGTTAAATTATCTATCATTTCGTTAAGAATATTAGAGACTATGATAACAAAAAATAATAAATCGTAAATGCCTCTTTCTATTGCATAAAGGTAATAATAGGTTCGAAAATTATGCCTATTGAATGTTGGTCTACTATTTTCCAATCTAATAAACAACACCTTTGCAAGAGTAACAAAAACAGAAGGAAAGCAATGATGTTCTGCTGATTCCCTTCATTGCCGGATCAATTTAGTTCTATCCTCCGAATTCTATTAGTTGTGATGGTGGTGATGATCGCCCCTGCAAAAGCTAGGTGTTGAGTCACGATAGGAGCTGTTGCCGTTAGTGCGGTAGCAACCATTAGAGTAATAGTTGCCAGCACGGCAAGTTTCCGTTCACTATCACAATACAATTTGATGTCAATTTTATTTTTTTGCTTACAATCTTATGACCCTGGAAACGAACATCCAATGATACCCACAAGCGGAATTTCCATTCGTAAAAGGCAAACAATATGTCTTTTAATATTGTCAAGATGGCCTACAGCAAAATGCACAATCGATATCACATCCCGACCTTGCAATATTGAAGATAAATTATGGGAATATGAATAATACTATCGGTCTGATGCGCACAATTTTCTCTAGTTTGACTCACATATAATGCTGAACTTGTGTCTCTGGAATCTGAATTACTGCGGATTCGGATCAGAAATTTGCTCCCTGCAGAATTCATATTATATCTTGGTCGGAGTTTTATTCTCATGTTATTTTTAAAGTCAAGTTAATTTGAGTCCGTATGCAACAAGAAAACTCCGGAATTGCTTCGTAAATTGGTTTTAGGACAAAACTATACAAAATTGCACATAACGGTATATAATTGAGCCTCAGATAATTGCTACTAATGAATAGAAAACAAGGTGATATGACTTTAATAGGAGCGATAATCGGTGCTTCGGTGGCTTTATTGATATCATCAACTATGATTTCAACAGGAAACTTTGGCATAAACCTAGTTGCCTATGCCCAGGGCAACAGCAGTCAACCGACTCCACCACTAAATCAAAATGTTGTATGGCAAGGAACTATATCATCGTCTGCAAGTAAACTAGCTGGTCATGATGACGAACACGCGGCGGTTATACTTGGGCCCAGAAACGACGGAGGTGTTTACTCGGGAATACTTACATATCAGGCAAGTAAGCCAGTAAAAGTGAACGTATGGAATTTTGTAAATTTGGATAATAAAACAGCAATACCCAAGGAGTTTGGGAGCCAAAAGGATATGATAAAGTTAGGGAAAGATACAGTAGCACTTACAACTTTAGGATCAACTGGCAAGTCCGAGTCTGTTCCATTCACTGGTAATGCTATTGAACTGGTTAATAGTGGTGGTGGAAAAAACAAGGACTTCACAGCAACATACTCAATTAACGTGGTAGGTACTAAAGGCACGGTGGTTAACAACCTTCAAAGCCTCGCTGCGACTTCCAACTCAACAATATCTAACACGACTAGCTCAAATAAATAACCAACGAGTGCGATTTCAATCGCCAATGCATATCTCGAAGAAAATTTTCATAGTAGGAGATGCTACAAGCTGAACTCCGATTTCTTTTTTTGTTAAATTTGTCGCTCTAAACAATTAACTAAATATTTTTCAATATTAAAAGATAGTCCGGAAGCCTTTAGGCATCAAATCATATTCTCCAGGTTCAAATTCAATGAGGCCATCTGCTTACCTCCTTGAATTCATTATCTTTTGTACAATAATTCGAATATATCATTTTCTAAATAATAACCTTCTTTTTCTCCATTCATTTTATTGTCAAACCTCGCAATCCGAATTTCAATCCTTATCGGAGTCGAGATACTTTCATAACACAGGGTTTATACCAGATTTAGATTGAAGATACGGCAAGGCTACACACAATAACTAACCGAGAGGTAACTCAGTAACTCGAGGCTTACTATACCATTTATATGTAATAACTTTATTATATTAGATATGGTGATGTTAGCGTAGATACTGATGGGTATGACGGAAATTCTTTAAACATTCGAAAGGCCAACTATCTTTCCCTGACAACATGCCCTGGATGCAGGAATGAGGGTATAATCACTGATTCTGAATCTGGAGAGATGATTTGCAATAGGTGTGGTCGAGTAATTTCTGATAATCTGCCTGAAGTTGATTCAGGTTGGCATAGATTTTTTATGGATGAGTCGAAGGCGGGAACCCGGATAGGAAGTCGTAGTTCGTTGGCACGTCACGACATGGGATTATCAACAGTAATAGGCAGATCAGGCAGGGATGCTAGTGGAAACAGGCTTGACACAGCTATGCGTACTAAGATGAACAGATTAGCTACTTGGGATTTGAGATCGCAATTGCATACACCTAAGGATAGAAGTCTCAGACAAGCTTTCTTTAAATTAGACGTTTTGAAAGATAAACTCGGCCTCTCCGACAGCATTGTTGAGAAGGCAGCATACATCTATAGAAAAGCCCAATCGAAGAAGATTA
>DATBGR010000139.1:0-22584 GCA_036557905.1 Nitrososphaeraceae archaeon
TCTTCCGAATTCCTCGTCGTGACAACGGAAAAATAGCTACCCAATTAGTTAAAGAACCAGTGAGTAGCATCAATTTTAAAGTTAGTACTTTTGCCATAGCTGATCATTATCTTCTACAATCATCTGGAATTCGAGGCACGATTGTATTTAGGTTTGAGATAACTAGTACCCTCTAATTCTGGAAAATTTGAGGAAGTCCTCAGTTCTGTATACCACTTTTCTACCTTTGTCAGATTTCAGAGTCCATATTTCTAAAACTAATCAAATGCTATAGACTCTAAGTGAGTCGATATGCCTCAAGAATATTTTTTTCGTATTTTTCCCAGATTATATTAGCCCTAGCAAATCTAAACGACTCCTGACGCTTCTTAAAAAGCAATTCCAAGTGGCCCTCAAAATATAATAATTGAGAAACCAGCTGATCATAGTCTTCGAATACAGAACAATGATCTTGAAGTGTTCTTATGACCGACTGGACGGAAGAAGAACACATAACAAATATACCTGAGTGTATGTATTCGTATGGTTTATTGGGGTTTACAAAGGAATGAGCCCAATGTCTTCTCCAGGGAAGTATACCAACCGAATGCTGCGACATCTCATCAAACATATCTTGTCTCGATAAGTATCCTTTGTATCTAACTTTGTCAGTTGAGTTATTTTTCCAGCCCAATATGGTGAGAGTACCGATTTCATTGTATTCAAAAAGGTCTGTAAAGCCGGTCATGTTTCGATGTGGATAACTGTCTATATTAAGACCGTCGCTACCTGCATATACCGATGAGAGAGTGGGGTGATATTTCGGACCTGCAATATAACCTGTTTCGGACAATAGTGGGAAGTTTGGTACAACAAATAGTTTACTCGTCCCTAATTTTCGCATTTCATCAGAAATTGTCTCTGACACGGTGATAGTTGGAGTTGAACTTACAATCTCCTTTTCCCACTTTGTCCATAACTTTATGGCATAGTGATTCAAGATCTTTCTTCGAGTACCCATGGTTAATTCGAGAAAATTGTGATGCAAACCCATAGGCTTATCTTTGTGATTCAAGTTTGATTTCATTTCATTTAGAAGTCGTGAAGAGGCCGACCAGAATTCGTGATCGTCATAAACAAAGGGGATCTTAAATTCAGAAACCATCCTAGCTGAAAAAATATTGTGTGCGTGAACAATATCAGGTCTTGTCTCATCCAAGACTTTAGCTAGTTGTCGCTTGACTGATCTCCAATATATGGGGATACCTAACCTTGCTTTTGCGTTCCAATTAATTCTGTAAACTTTTTGGAAAATAGACGGTTTATAATTCGATCCCCTGCCACAGAATAATACCTGATGGCCATTTTTGGTAGCAGTGATAGCTGATTTTTCAATTCGCCAGTCTGGCAAACCTTCATGGGACAAGTGTAGTATCTTCAAATCTTAATTTCCCATAATATTCTCATTACTTTAATTCTATCTTAATACCAGAGGATGGCTACAGACTAGTCAATGAATTGTCGAGAAGGTAAAAAAGGTCAGTACAGAACGGTTCCGGAATACCTAAGAATTTGTTACCTATTAACATAAAAAATCATGAAACCAAAATATTTGAACCATTTACTTCATAGTGTATATTGATTGTAGGCGTGATAGCACATTTAATGGTTGATGTTCAACTGGCAGATTGTCCTGGTATTGCAGGCGGTAATTCAATACCCTAAGACCGCATGCTAGTGCTTCCAGAGCTGTCTTACTCAGGTTAGGTAATAACTGACCATTGACGTATCTTATGTCTACGTAAACTGCATACCTCTTGAGGAATCGAGGCATATCTTTGTACATGATAGGTACCTTCATTCTGTCGTAAACGTCGATATTTATACGAATATTATTTTTCCTACAAAGTTGCATTGCCAAATTACAATCGGTAGCTTCTGTGTCCATAGTCAGAGCATCTTTATCCGAAACAAGCCCTTTCTCTAAGCAATCTGGAAAAAAATGTTCGGTATCTACTGGATTAGGAATAAATGTTGCGCCCTTTACCTGAGACAATAGATCGGGAGTTGAAACTATAATTGCATTTGCCAAATTCTGAGCCTTTTCATGCAGCTTGCTTTTTAACAACAGCTTGTCATGTATTGTCCTGTATTTGTAGATAGACTTTATTGCTAGATCAGATAATCTCGAACGATGGGGTAGTTTGATTCTCTTTAGTCCTCTTATATCCGTTCCATGATAGTGTAATATGATCCTCTTCGAATTACCTAGCTCTTTATGTAGAAATAATAACGCATCGATTCTGCTATGGATATGTATTACATCAGCAGATTTAGCATACTTCAAGGATTCCCTAAGAAACTCATTCTCTGATTTTACATATATTATCTGATCACTGTAAAAATCCTTTATTCCATATTTATCAGAGCTCTCTGTAGTTATTACTTTAGATTCATGGCCTTGCAGCTGCTGAAACTTTGCAAGAACAAATGCAACGCCTGCTTGATCGAAAACATGTATGATTCGTATCATAAATTCCGAGTTTATATTTTAGAGCTTCTCAGGATTTACCTCAGCATCAACCGGGTTTGGTTTTTGAGCCTTCCCATTCTCGGGTGATTCATCTATCGTTGAAGATGGTCTCAGCGCTGCCGATCTTAAACTGCGCCGAGTGATTTTGGTCAGCATTTCTCTCATCTGTATCTTTTCTTCCTCTGATACTTTGCCGTCGATCAGGTCAATTACAAAGAGCCACATTGTGGCTCCAATTTCGTTTTCCTTAAATAGGGCATCCTGTTCCACTCTCCATTGGCTCTTTCGGTGCCAATATCCAATAATTATGCCCAAAGGAACATAGATAGCTATGAAAAGGAGAGCAAATCCCCAAATGCTATGAAATATTGAGCCTAGTACCGGCGCCTTGTCGATGAGCAATTTGTACTGAATAGTAATAAAGTTAGCAAAAGTCATTATAAAGATTAGATAAATACTATGTCCATTTCTGAAATCGAGCCATCTCCTTCTCACCCAATTTCCGGTAGCTTTACGTATGATCTCTTTCCTAATCATCCCTACGATTAATGATCATTTTTACTGTTAAAATATGTTGCGCATTCACTTAATAGAAGTTTGATAATTATTTGCCCGAGTCTGCACTGGATATAGAGATACCTTCCATATATTCATGACTTCTGAACTATAGACTTTGTCAATTATAGCTTCCGGTAGGCTAGGAATTTCTCCTTTAAAATCAATTAAGTAACTATTTTGAACTTTTGTTCTCCGCAAATAATCTAATTCGCTCCCCTTACTATTGAAAAAATGGAAGGTCCTGCCATTATCAAGCTCCAGCTCCATCCAACCCCTTAAATGACTCGTTCCGATTATAGTCGAGTTCGGAGCAGTATTATTATTGATCCATTCTATTGCAGAAACAAGCATATGATTATCCTTTATATCGACTGAATTAAATTGCATGGTGACTGGTAGAAAAGATCCTATAGAACCCCGGACAATCTCATAAAGTATGAATGGACTCTTATACGGTAAAACTATATAACTTGTTCCAATTATGCCAAATATGACAATAACGATCAGGAGGACAGGACAAGTCACTGTTAACCTTCGGGCACCAATTATTTTGCTTAAAATTATAAATCCATAACCGGAGAAGATTGAAAGAAAAATACCGGTCAAAATTATCCATCTGTTGGCAACTAGCGATGCATCATTAGGAAATAATATCCACGAAAACGATCCTAAAAGACTTATAAGAAGTGGTATTTTCAATATTTTACTCTCCTTGGCTAATCGTAAGCCTAACAGGGCTGAAGGTATCAAAAAGCTGTTTACTACAAGAAAAGAAATTAATAAATCAGATGGATTGTAAGATCCAAAATTTGTACCTATATTTAGAATCACAGATTGCCTATGTTCAATGAGCTTATCTTTGAGATCATTCCATAAATTTGAGCTCGTGAACAATGCAATAAAAAATACGCACAATGCAGCTGTAGAACTCAAGACAGCAATCCTGTCCCTAGATCTGAAAGCATATGTGAGCAATGAAAGTGAGAACAGTCCTCCGACCATCCTGTCTGATATTGCAATAATTGAAGATATGATGATTGAAGCTGCCAACTTCAACTTATTTGAATAAACACTCTCTTTGCTAGAGGTAATCAATGAGAAGGCAAAGAACATTAGCGAAATTGTAAAAACATCTTTATGCAAATCCCATGTTGTACGAAGGACCACTGGTTGAATCATAACAAATGCAGAAAGGAATACGCTTTCTGCTGCGGTAATTTTTAGGACTCTAACTCCAATTACAAATATCGAGACAGAAAAAATTCCAAACATAAATGCGGCCGAACCTAGCACCGTAATGTGCGGGGAGAATCCAGTTGCGATGGCTAGCAGATGCAACAAATAAACGTACAATGGAAATTCATGAGAAGTAGTATGCCAATGGCTATCGAAATTGGTCAGAACAGGTATGTAATAGTTAATCACATCATATCCTATTGGATATGGATATGCGATCATCTCTGGAACGAGTCTGAGAAAGAAGCCAGCTGAAAAGACCAGTACAGCTGCACGAAATGGATCTGTTAGACTACGGATAATTGATGAGGTGAGGGATTGCAAACTTTGTCAGGAGTATGCGTTATTAAACTTCATGAATAAAGTCGTTCATAAACTCTCGGTTCCTTTCAGCTCCCGAGTAATAAACAATTTATACCATATTTCTAAGCTCAATAACTGAAGCAATTTGCTAATATATCTCTGATCTCCAGTCTTATCAACTCTTGATAAAGCACTACAATACCAGGCGTGATTTATTATTCCGTCCTTAAAAATTCGCCCGTTTTCCATATTAGATATGATGATTTCCCTACCCTCTTTTGACCATAGCGCATTCAAATCCATACCATATCCAATTTTTTCGCTTTCTATGAACTTGTAAGTGGAATTGCGTTTCAAGATAGTTCGCAACGGAATCTTCCCGACATTATTAGTAAAATCATATTTTAATGCTGGAGGAATCATTAGAGAAATCCTTACTACTTCGTCGTCCAGGAGTGGTGCCTCACCTTTAATTTCAAAATACTTAAAATATCTCTCATTTGTAGGTACGAAATCATGCAATAACTTACCATTGTAATCTGCACATAATATCTGATCTAGCAGTTCTAGTGGGTTGTTGAAATATTTTTCAAAGATTTCGTATATAGATAGCCAGCTAAATTTCATGTCCTTTGTGAACATATCTTCTTGATCCGGTACCCAATCTCGCTCATGACATAGCAGGTACATCTGAGTTCTTTCTAATGGGGTAGCTCTTGCCGTTATTGAAGAAAGGTATTTTCTATATCTGAATGTATATCCAGCAAATGATTCGTCGCCGCCGTCACCAGTGAATAGAACATTTGAATGGGATTTAGCTTCTTTAATAAAATAATATTGATATATATTCCATCTCGGCTCTTTAACTATGCTAATCATTTTAACGAGATCTCTTAATGGATTATCTACAACAATATGTTTGAAATCTGCTCCTCTACTCTCCGATATCTGTTTTGCAATTAAGGGTTCATGATTATCATAGAAACCTACACTGTAACAATTGATGTCGATATTTGGGTATTCGTCCCGCAATAGTGAAAATATAAGATTCGAATCTACACCTGTACTTAATGCGATGGCAATTCTATCAGCGCCACTTGTCTGGACTGAATTTCTTATTACATTTCGAATAGTCTTTTCTATTTGTAATGAAGTAGGGATCGGGTCATTACTCTTTCTATAAGCTAAAACACGATCTGTGGTAACATCTAATATTCTCATTTGATCCTGCGAACGAAAAGGGTCATATCTCAAAGTTAGCAGATTGCACAGGTTTAACAACGGTAAGTCGTACGTCTGCCTTTTAAAAAATATATCGAAAAATCGGCAAGAAATGAATTAGATTGGAAAAGCCCTAGTTTTTCGATGAAATGTTAGAAATTCACAAATAAGTCAAATTTCGTCTTAAAAGTTCTGCCGTTTATAGACTTTATCCAATATTCCTAATATTGTTTTGATGGAGTGATAATCCTTTACATATTGTATTCCTTCACTTGCTAGTTTATGCTGGAGGCAAGTGTCTTCCAATAATGACTCCAGGTCTTGTCTAAAACTTCTAATATTCGTTCTGAAAACAGGAGGCCGATACTTGTCGTATAATTGATCTGAGACATAAGTAATGACGGGCTTCCCAAGAGCCATACCTTCAAGCTCGAACCGTCCAAACCAGCCAATATTTGGGATGATCTTTCCTATTACTATATCACATGTAGAAATCACCCGCAAGGTCTCTTCATGCGGCAGGCCCAGAATTCTAACTATTTCGTAGTAGCCAGTCTCTTGTAATGAATCCAGGGTTTCGGAATACAAATCCTCATGTTCGTACATTCTGTAATATGGGTAATGTGCTAATCTGAGTTTAGCTTTGGGCAGATTTTCACCAATTGATATCTTGTTTTCTATGCAAACTGGGGTAGGAAGCCATTGAGCATTTGGTGCGTACTGTAACAAGTCAGGTGTAGAGACCAGGCAAAATTCGTCATCAAATTTACCTCTTAGATCATCTCCATGATAGTGTTTGATGTATACTTTTCCCTTATTTCGGTTTTCCAAGTTCATTTTTAAGGAACCGTATGGGTAGTGATAATGCCATATATCATATTCTTTCAACCTTCTAAATATTTTCCACCTTGAAAATGGTGACTTGTAATTTACCATAATTCCCCCAAATTGCTTGTAAATTTTCCGATTGAATACATAAACATCCGACAAATTTCCCTGTAGGGTTTGGGCCTTGGAAAGCTCAGATCCTATCCCTGATATATTGTTTATGTGTGCGATTTTCATGCCCTATTCTAAAAGGTATTGGTATGATCGATTTTCAATCTAGAGACTTTACTTCTGAATAGGGGACTTATCCATATCATGAAAATATACAGAATTCGTCATATGATCCAGCAGATTTAGAATTGCCTATTAGATATGCGTCATATATCTTTTTTCAAGAGCTTGATACATCTGTAGGTTTACTAATTTATTGAAATTATCAAAAGATGTCATACTGTTCTTGTATCTTTTAGTTGTACCATTGCTTTTCAATTCCATGAATATTTTATTGATTGCATGAGTAGCGGCAAATAATCCAGATAGAGGGAAAACTGCAAGTCTATATCCAAGCTCTAGGAGTTGCTTGGCGTTAAGATTCGGTGTGACTCCTCCTTCAATCATATTTGCAACTAAGGGAGCGTCGATTTCATTTGCAACCTTTCTCAACTCTGCAACTGATCTGGGTGCTTCGATAAATATTAGGTCTGCCCCGGCCTCTTGATATGCTCTGCCTCGTTTTATGGCTTCATCTAGTCCAAGTGGCGCCCTAGAATCAGTCCTCGCAACTATAACAAAGTCTTTGCTGTATCTTGCATCTACAGCGGCTTGCAATTTTGAGATATATTCTTCAGTTTTTATGACATCCTTGCCTTGCATATGACCGCATCTCTTCGGCCATAGCTGATCTTCTATAAATATACCCGCTGCGCCAATAGATTCTAAATTGCGAACAATATTCCAAACAGTAAGTGGGTTACCATATCCAGTATCTATATCGACTATTACTGGTGAATCAACAGATCGAATTATTCGTGTAGCGTTTTCAATAGTCTCACCGGCATTCAAAAAGCCATAATCAGGCATACCAAGCAGCGCGGCAGCAGAACCATAGCCAGTCTGAAACATCGCATCAAAACCAACCCTTTCTGCTATTTTTGCTGTCAGTGCGTCATAAACTCCTGGAAGGACAAGAATGTCATTCTTATTCTCTATTCTTTCTCTCAAGGATTTCTTGCTGTTCTTCTGCTTCTTCAATTGCTCCTGTCTAAAGGGAGATTGCAATTATTAAAGGATCTGCTGCTCGACCCAGGTTTCAACTCGGTATAGTTAGTATGCCATCAGTTTACATCCAATCTAATCTTTTAATTATCTTAAGGCATGGTATTCATTATTACTAGAGATCATTTGTCGTAACCTATCAGATCCAAATTTATCTTGTTGCCAAGTTATTGCGATATCTTATATGAAATATAACATAACAGTATGTCATATAGCTATGCACTCAATTCACGTTTGCATATTTTAATACTTTCCATCGGTCTTGTGTATGAAATTAAGAATGATGTACCCAGAGTAATCCCATTTCGAGATTTTAATCAAGTGGGCTAGGAAACTATTATATGAATTGAAAGAAGAATTATGGAGAGCCTTGGATGACGGAGATGCTTTGTCTAGATTAAAGAAGGATGCCATAGAGAATAAGGAGCCAGTAGTGATAAAAACTATAATCGACACTATTGCAGCATTTGGTAAGGATGGAATAGAACCTATTAGCGAGATCATAAGTCATTCGAAGGATGAATCTGTGAAATTACATGGATTTAATGTAATCAGGCGTATACAGATGATAAATCCTTAGGATTATGATCCGTTATTCTACTGAAAGACCTCCACGAAATTCTGGAAACATTATCGATTCTACACACAATGTGATAACCTTCGAAATCGATCACAGTGTAGAAATTCCTAAGTCACTTGGCTATGACCAATATAATGACGATATAGATAAAGTACAGGTTCGCTTAATTTCCAACCGGAGCCTCCATTAACAATATCATTGAGTTTTCTGGCCATATGTCTAATTGATTTGAAATCTCCGTCATTGGTAAGGTGTGTTTATGAAGTTCGTCATATCGATTAACGCTGTCAATGAGATTATCACAGACTACTGGCAGTTCAACTACTCTCTTCAGTATCATCATATCTTCAGACGTGCCGTGGGCAATGGCAGGGGTGCGTCGAAATAATGATGTCTAATTACCCTAGAAAGTACTGTGCCTAAATGTAATTCTATTCAGATTTACCTCCTGAAATAAGAAGAAAACTCTTGAGGAAGTCCTGTTGCAATCTCGGGTTCTTTCATCCACCGTTGCACAAGGGTGCTAAATGTTGCACATCGGGAGCTAGTTAGTTTATAGCTCTATAACTTTATTATGGTAGTAAATTGGTCGGGATTGTATCTAATTCTATCTTAATATTATCTATAATTCTAGTCGCAGTTGCGATTCTAATGGTAGATTTTTGGGGTTTGTGGGCGAGTGCTCTCACAGTCGCAGTCGGTATAGTCGAAGTCGGTATTATGATATGGTATGAATTAAGAAAACAGAATTCCAAGTTTGAAGAAGCAAAAGATGAACTGAATAATATGAATGGGTTCTTACACAGTATAACTGTCGGGTAGATTCATGAAAAGATAGCCATATTGAATAATACTGTAACAGAAATACCAAGTTGGAAACCTGAAGATGTTGAATACAAGAGAAATAAGATGTCTTCCGATGTAAGAGTAATTTCAGAAGTCAAGATATTTTTAACCACCCAACAGAAAGAACAGCTAAGAGTTCTTAAAGATAGACTAATTCAAGCTCTCAACACTCAAAACCACGATACGGCAGAACTAAATGCTGTCTTTGGTGAAGTCTTTTCCACATGATTTTTAGCATCATGGCTTAGTCTTAATCCAACTACTATCGATATTACACGACTTCCATTCAAATCCATTCTCAATTAGGACTTCGTTGATTTCACGCCACTCTTTTTTACTCAGCCATTGTATAGGTTTAATCTCTGTATAGGTACCATACTTTATGACTCTGACCTTGTTTATACGAATTCCTAACAAACTCGCATAGTCATTCTTGTTAACTGCTGCCAAACGCATTAATGATTCAATCTTATTCTCGCTAAGTGGCAATGCTATGCCTGCTTTGTCTGCGGGAGTTCGATTCTTCAATGCCTGATGAGGTCTAATGAAATTATAGTGAATGCGCATTGCATCGACCAAATCCTGCGTCGGCTCAGCCTTATCCAAACCATGCATTACTTTTTCTCTGTCCCTTACAGTTCCATTCAGTCTTTCCACTTTCGAGTTTAATCCCTGATGTCCTGACCCTATACTTCTAACGTTTTGAATCCTAGGATTCTTTAGAACATACAATTCTTTGTTATAGGCATCGTCGTAAGTAGGTAAACCATCGTGAATTAGTGCTGAAGGTATAGGGGCGCGCTTTTTCATTTCTTTGAATAATACTATACCTGCTTTAGTGTTGCGTTTCTGACTTATCCTAGAACAAATCCAAAACCTAGTAGAAGAGTCCATTAGATTCCATAGCCATGAATAGTGATTATCGAACTGTCTGTTTGTGTGGTTTTCTGGATTTGTTAAAGTCATTTTCGATTTATTATCTTCCTTTCTGACGTGTAACATCATCTCGTCTACCTGATAGACTCCTCCGACCTGTGGCACTAGACTGTCGACATAGGGTTGAACGGTTTTGCCAAACTTGAGCAGCCATCTACAGATAGAAGAACAATTAATCTTAAAACCGTAGAATTGCTTAAGATGGTCAGCAATCTTGCGCAGCGACACACCCTTAAAGTAAAGATCAACGGCAGCGGTGATTAGTTTAGCAGAAGCCTTCGAATTTTCGAAAGCACGGTTTATGGTGTATCGGTAGTTACATGCCTTGCATAGATACCGCTGGATATCGCCGCTGTTCTTGTTATGTCTTATACCAAATTTCTTATAATTGGAACTTACACATTTGGGACATACGACCTGACCTATATCGACAGCATTATAGTTACTTAGATTCTCACTATTAACAAGTGGTGCAAAGGTATCTTGATAGATCTTCTTTCGCAGTAGCTTGCTAAACTTTACGGCATGAATATGTTTACATTCCAGATGTCTATAGACGTAATCTGGGCATTCGCAGATCCAACCTTCCTTATAAGTCTGAGTTGCAATATACCATTTATTTGGGTCTGACTGGGACTGCACCCTGTAAGTGAGTTTGTTAAGTCGCTGGAGTGCCAATGTGTTAGCGATTTCTAAACCGCGCATTTGCCTTGTTGTCAATTCTGTGGTCATCTATAGTAGTCTATTACCATCTATATAATGCTTGCATTAGGTTTATAAAGGTTGCTATGTTAGTCTATAACGGTTAATAGACTTACATGGCAATGAAAAAGGTGACAGTGGCTATGACAGATGAGATGTATAACGACCTAAATAATGAACGTAAGAAAAGAAGACTAGCGACGGTTGCTGAAACTGCGCGCTCTGTTATTGGGGAATATTTAGCGGGGACGGATTAGGTCGAACCAGTTCAATAAATCCCGCGTCGTCATTCTCTTATTACTTCACGAATAATCTGACGAATTGTTCTACTGAACGGCATAGTAGGAAAACTAGCAGTAATTGATTGAATTGATACGCTCATTTCCCTATCTATATTTTCTTCATATGATCTTATCCCTGTTTCATCAACAAGATCAACGGCTGTCGGATATGAGAAATATAATCTTGTCTGGTCTTCCATTTTCTGTTGCTTAAAAACAGAGACCTTAAATAAATACAAAAACTCTTTATGAGCTATCTCGATGTTTTCTTTATAATTTTTTTCCCATATACTACTACGGTTAGCAATTTGTGTTCCAAACACTGTGATAGATCCTCTACAGTTTTCAGCCACTGTGTTAGGGGCATTATTAACAACTTCTAAGAAATAGATTGAATGATAATATGTGCCACCGTGTTGATCAAATGATGTATTCCTGACAACCAATTCGCCAAACTGTAGCCTAGCTCGAAGTATCTGCATTCCTGACTGGTCACGGGATTTATTAGCGAATATGAAAAACAGGATTGACGGAACCGCAAGTAATAGACCTACTGCCAGTTCTGTAGAAAATTCTGTAATGCTAATAACACCTAGGACAAATAAAGTCGCGACGATTCCAGAAATGACTATGAGATATAAAATATAGACTTGCTGCCGCTTTGACACGTAAGCTCGTCTTTATTAGATGAAGCCTAATCAATGTACTGAAAACCTCCCTACCTGCAACATTATCACCCTACATGCAACGCGTTATGAGAACTCCCGAGATTGCAACAGGACTCTTGAGGAAAAAGAATATATCCGTCTCTAGTGATATTAGAATTGTAAATGCTCTCCCATTGGTTTTCTCGGGTTGGTAGTTCTGTTCCTAGAGGCTTTTCTAGACACTATGTGTTAAATTTGCTAAAGGAAAAACCAATGACAGGAAAGGAGATCATCGATAGAGCAATCTACGACAGCGAAGGAAAATGGAGGCCATCTCCTGGCTTAATATATCCTATGCTTGGAAGATTACTCGAAGATGGTCTAATAGATGAAGTAGAAAACGGTAAATATAGGACAACAACTCATGGGGAGGATACGGCTGCCGATCTGAAATCCCTACATAACATCGTACAAAAGCAGTTAGAAGTCATACTCAGAGTGGGAAATGTGGGCAAATTTATGGCATTTGATTTGATCGATAGAGTTTCCGCAATCGGATCTTCACTTAGTTCAAATCTAGACAGAATGACCGAACAGGAGAAGGAAAAATATAAGGAATTTCTTATGGCTGAGCTAGCTAAACTTGACAAACAAGAAGACATCAACCAGAATACTCTTTAAAAACGAATGAAATATTCAGGCTTAAGTGCAAGTTAAATATATGTGATCGCGCAGAGAAAGCATATTGCATCCGGCACATTGTGACGATTAACTTATACAATCACCCCCTATTTTAGAAGCATCTATTCAGGCTGCAACTTGTGATTGTTAGGATATAGCTGCCTTGATCTAACGATCGGATACTTTTCTCTATATCTAACTCAAACCTCAAATTCTGATGCTAGAAATCTGCATTACCAATCCTTTTAAGAATGTTCATAATCTAACAGTCTGTTAGATTGCCTGTTGATGATATCTCTGTCATATCCGGTCCATCCTCATCTGACCTTGCAAATAAGATTGCGACTCACTTAGGGGTGAAGCCAATTCCTGCGGAAGTTTGCGTATTCACAGACGGAGAAAGCAAGATTCGTTTACCCCATTTCGAAAATAAGACATGTGTAATTGTACAATCGACCTATCCACCGACGGATCGTCATCTTTTACAAGCTATGATGATGATAAGAAAATGCTCTGAGAGAGAATGCACCAACATAATTGCAGTGATCCCATATTTGGCCTATGCCAGGCAAGATAGGGAATTTTTACCAGGAGAAGTGGTTACGATGTCTGTAATAGCAAGACTACTGGAAAGCGTAGGAATTAAGCAGCTAATTACAGTAGATGCTCATAGCCCAGCGTCACTTTCTCACTTTAGAATCGACGTACACAACGTTTCTTCAATTCCTTTATTCGCAAGCTATGCTGAAGAAATGTTGAACTTGGAAAAGCCTGTCGTTGTCTCACCAGATCTTGGAGGGACATCTAGAGCTGCTACTCTAGCATCAATATTAAAAACGGACTTCATTGCCCTTAATAAAAATCGTGATAGGTCCACAGGCGAAGTGAAAATTGATAGTGACGAACCTCGTTATCAGTTCGGAAAACAGGATGTAATAATTCTAGACGACATCATCAGCACCGGAGATAGTATAGTTAAAGCCTATGAGGCACTCAGACGGTTCGGCTCATCAGGAAGAATAGTTGTAATGTGCACGCATGCGCTGCTTATTAATAACGCAACCCAAAAGATCATGAAGGCTGGTGTAGATAAGATAGTTGCTACAAACTCTATACCCAATGAATTTTCAATTATAGATCTTAGCCCAGTCATCTGTTCACCGCTAAGAAGCGCGATAAGTATGCACTGAATTCTTTTTTGTGAATTTCGTGGTCAAATGAACCTACACTAGTCTAACACGCAAGGAAAATTCAATAAGCATCAGAAGCGTTCCATGATGGTACATGGACAGCAGCCTCTGGATTTTAATTTTCAAAGAACATACAAGAGAGAGAACGTAAGACTAGAACCACAGGTTGATTTTATGGTAAACATGTATATCACATTTCTTGGCACTTCTGCAGCAACCCCTACAATGACAAGAGGACTCTCTTCGCTTGCTATAGTACGAGACGGCGAAGTCTTATTGTTTGACGCTGGGGAAGGAATGCAGCTCAACTTCATAAAATCTAAAATGGGAATGAACAGGAAAATGAAGATTTTCATCACACATATGCACGCAGATCATTGCCTTGGATTGCTGGGGCTCTTGCAGACCATGTCGCTCCAGGGGAGAGAAAATAAGATTGATATTTATGGTGAACCCAAGTTGTCCGAGTTCATTAAAGAGAATATTAGAATCATCAATTTTGGTTTGTCCTACGAAATCCATCTTCACATAATAGAATCTGAAGGTCTAGTCGTAAGAGAAAGGGAATACGAAGTTACATGTTGCAGTGCAACACACTCCACATCAGCTTTTTCATATTGTCTTACCGAAATCGATAGACCGGGAATTTTCAATATTCATGAGGCTAGGCGACTGGGTATTCCCGAGGGAGAACTATATGGAAGACTACAAAATGGAGAGAATATTATATACAATGGAAAAACCATACGCTCGAGTCAGGTTGTAGGTTCCCGAAGACTTGGCCGCAAAGTAGGAATTTCCGGAGATACCCGCCCATCTGAGAAACTTCGAAAATTCTTTACGGATTGTGATGTCCTTGTGTTTGAAGCAACATATAGCCAAAAGTTGGAAAGAAAAGCACTTCTCAATTTTCACTCGACTGCAAAGGAAGCTGCAGAATTAGCAGCAGGGTCTAGAGTTAGGAAACTGCTTCTTACTCATTTTAGTGCTAGATATAGTGATACGCAGGAAATGCTTAGCGAGGCCAAATCCTTGCACAAAAACGTGAGTGCAGCTGAAGATTTAATGGTAGTTCCAGTTCCATATAGAGAATAGTCACTTATACTTCAATTGAATGTGAGGATTCTAACCGATTGCATATAATATAAAAAACAAAGGTAAAGTGCAAATGTTTTGAACTTTAAATATTGGGATGCACATAAATTGTGATTATCTGCTAACCCGAACAAATACAGGAGCAGAAGATAATTCATTAGAATCCGCGACTACTGAGTAAGCAGCTGTCTTGTAAGTTTGTAACTTCTCTGAAACTGCCAAGCCGAAAGCGGCGCTGGCTCCGGCAGTGATATTTACTGGTTCTGACAATCCTCTTCCAATTGCAATGACATTTCCACTCTTATCGTACAAGGTAGCAATAATTAGAGTATTTGTAGAATTATGGTTTGCAATATCGTCCACCCTTCCGTTAATGTAGTAAAAGCCGAACAAGTCTAGTCTTGAATTAGTTGGAATAACTTTCAGTCCCACCGGCTTCAACTTGCTTTCTGAAGGTGCTTGATTTGCCCCTGAAGACAGCTTAAAATCTCTAATCTGATTAACAGTTTTACCATCAATATACAATATCTCAAATGGTGAAATCTCTCCAGGATTTATTATGCTCAATTCTGACGACCGATTGAATTCATTCAACAAGTTTCCTCTGTTACCATAAAACGAACCCTTAATCACTACATTTGCCAGTGGCTTATTTGAAATGTTCTTCACCTCGCCATACAGATGCATAATTCCGTTTTCATCCACGAAAGATGAAGTTTTTCCGATCTCAATTCCTAAGGGAGCTGCTTTCGCAGAAATCCCACCCATAAGCAATGTTGTTAAAATCATGAATATGACAATATTAGCATACTCTTTTGATACCGTGTTAAAACCAAGCGATCATTGCCTATAATTTGTTTTCCATTTCTGTTAATTCTTCTCGTCCTATCAAATAGTTCTGAATCAAATCTGACTAAAAGATGATATACTATTATATGGAAGGGGTTCTATTAGTATGATTAGTAGAAGTTCTTCTTAATGCATACACCATTAATATGCTCTGGATGTAGTAAAGGTCATTTAATCGCTGACATTGATACTGGAGAGACAATTTGCGACAATTGCGGGTTGGTCCATGTCACTGAATCTCAAGACCGTGCTGCGTCAACGGCTTCCGTTGCTTATCCGGCGAGAAGTAACGCGGGTGTTTCAAATTTTGCATTAATCTACAAAGATCTTGAATATTCGACGCTGATTGATAGAGCAAATACTGACGCGAGAGGTCATAAACTAGATCCTAGCACATTGTCTAGAATGCAGAGATTGCGTACCTGGGATTTTAGACTACGTACTGATTCCAATGCTGCAAGAAATATTAAACAAGCATTAAACGAGCTAGATGCTCTCAAAGACAAGCTTGGTTTACCGGATAGCGCGCTTGAGAAAGCATCTTATATATATAGAAAAGCTCAGGTTAAGGGCTTAGTTCACGGAAGATCAGTATCAGCAATTTTATCTACAGCAGTATACATCGCATGCAGAGAAATGGGCACGCCTAGAACATTGAAGGAAATTTCTGTAATTGCTAATCTTGAACGAAAGGATATTGCGAGAGACTATAGATTGCTCGTATCTGAACTTGATCTGCAAATTCCATTACTTGACCCTATGAAATGTATTGTAGGAGTTGCGAATAGGATAAATATAAGCGAAAAAACCAAAAGACTTGCTCTTGATTCTATGAATGAGATAATAAGAAATGAGATCTCTGCAGGAAAGAATCCTATGGGACTGGCCGCCACAGTGTTATACGTTTCATGTCTCAAGAATAGAGAGAACAAAACTCAGGCAGATATTGCCCGCGCTGCAGGAATAACTGAGGTCACAATCCGGAATAGGTATAGTGATTTGAAACGTACCATGATTTAAAGTTCATTTCTATGGAATTTGTTTATTATATACATCGTTACCAAATACTGCTCTAGAACGACCAATCTCTTTTATCTATTTTTGTAGTTTAGTTAATAAACAGACATAAGGGATTATACCTGCTAATGTCAAAAATTTATGATGTAATCATTGCAGGTGGTAGTATTTCAGGCCTTTTAGCTGCTCGCGAATTATCACGTCACAATGGAATTTCAGTTTTAGTTCTTGAAGAGGATTATGAAATAGGAACGCCTGAGCATTGTGGCGGACTTGTGAGTATGAGTGCAATAGAAAAGCTTCAAATTCTTCCATCTTCTGCATCTATACAAAATAAAGTCATAAAGGCAAAAATCCTCTCTCCGTCCAATGGTTTTGATATTAACGCAGATCATCAGAAGGTCATTGTCCTAGATAGGCGGGAATTTGACAAACAAGTTGCTTTTGAGGCTCAAGACATAGGTGCTGAAATAAGAGTTAGATGTTCCGTGAGATCCGTAGTTGAACACACTAACACCTTGGCCTCCAACAATGTCAATGAAGGAAATTTTTATTCTGTTTCGACTTCAGAGGGAGAGATGAAATGCAAGTTTTTTATTGATGCTAGGGGGGTAGGCTCAATAATTAACAAGAATAGAACAGGCGTTCTACAAACTGCCCAATATGAAGTTTATGCACCATGGATTGACAGTGATTCTATAGAAGTGAAATTCGACAATATTAAGTTTCCCGGGTTCTTTGCCTGGATTATACCAACTGGCCAAGGAAAGGGCAAGGTGGGTGTGGGTGGAAGAGCAATAAACGTAGTAGATGCATTGAACTCTTATCTGAATAGCAAAGGGTCGAGATACAATATTGTTAGGAAGGTTTATTCACCTATTTGGATAATGGGACCACTTCAAACTTTTTTGTGCGGACCCAGATATTTGATAGTGGGAGATGCAGCTGGTCAAACTAAACCAACTACAGCTGGTGGAATCTTCACATGCGGGATGGGTGGTATACTTGCCGGCAGTACTATCGCAACAGCAATCGATTCAGATCAGCAGGAATCTCTAAAGAAATATGAAATGGATTGGTTTTCGCTGTTTAATTCTGAGTTTAATAAAATGCTATTAGCAAGGAAGCTCTTTGAGAGACTAGATAATAAAGGACTAGACGAAATTTTTACCTCCATCTCCCAATCAGAAATCGATTTCATCTCACAATCAGGGGACTTTGACTTCCACTCAGCCGCATTGTCTAGAATCATCGGAGCAAAAAAAGCAACAAAAATCATAAAGTCAGTCTTAAGTAATGAGTTTAGGCGCCTATTCGATTAAGCAAGATATAAATTCGGATATTTATCTTCAAAAGTTGTATTCATGTCAAAGCCCTTACAATTGCCAGTCTGTACATCTTGTAATCGCCCAATTATGCCAAATGATGAATGTGTAAAATATTATTGCCCGAACTGTGGTTATGTCCTGATTTGGCGCTGTCAAAGTTGTAGAGAGTTTGCTAGGGCTTACAAATGTGTTGGTTGTGGTCTAGAGGGACCTTAGATGACTAGATTGGTAGCAAGAATCAAGATTCTCCCTGCTGAGGCAGATACAGATCTTAACAAGTTGGTTGATATGCTTAGTGTCAAAATTCCGAATGGAATGGAACTTAAGACTCATGTTACCGAGCCTATAGCATTTGGAGTTAGTGCTCTTCTTGGAGATTTTTTGATTGATGATAAAGAAGGACAAATGGATATGCTAGAAGAATCTATCAAGAACACCGAAGGTGTTGGTGAAATTGATGTGGTTAGCGTTAGTAGGCAGTCTGTAAGAATGAAGTAAACTGTATGAATGGACTTGGGCCGGAGGCTGTACAACTACACATTTGAAAAGACCTCAAAGCAAGAAAAATAAGGATCTGGGATCTTTGAAGAAAATTCAATTAAGAGTAGCGGAAGCAAAACATCGCGACGTGGGGAAGCGAAGAGCTAGGATTAATCCAGAGCATATACGTCAGCTTGGTATAGAACCAGGCCAGGTAATTGAATTGATAGGCAAAAGGAATACTGCAGTGATAGGATGGCAAGCAGATGATGAACAGGACCGTGATGTTATTAGAATCGATGGACAAACAAGGAAAAATGCGGGTATTGGTATTAATGATCTGCTTTCGATAAAGCCTATAAGGGCAAAGCCTGCAAAAATGGTAGTTCTTCTACCCCTAGCAAATAATAATGTTGTAATAGATAAAGAATTTTGCGAATTTGTCAAAAACAGGTTGCGTGGCTACCCTGTTACAGCCGGCGATGAGATATCGGTTATTATTTTAGGTAATTCGATGGACTTTAAAGTCGAAAAAGTGGTTCCAAAGGCTATTGCGAAAATCGATAGTTCTACCAAGCTCAGCATATTGACTGAGTCAACCCTTGATAAGAGACCTCGAATCACATACGAAGAGATCGGTGGACTCAAAAACCAGATAAAGCGCCTGAGAGAAATTGTCGAATTACCGTTAAGGCATCCGGAAGTCTTTACACGATTAGGGATTGAACCACACAACGGGATTCTGATGTATGGATCCCCAGGATGTGGCAAGACGCTGATCGCAAAAGCACTCGCCTCGGAATCAGAAGCTAATTTTTACATTATAAACGGTCCAGAAATCGTCAATAAGTATTACGGGGAGACCGAGGCACGTTTGAGGGATATTTTCAAAGAAGCGAGGGATTCTGCCCCTAGTATAATATTTATTGATGAAATAGACGCTATTGCTCCAAAACGAGAGGAAGCGTTTGGGGATGTAGAAAAGCGGGTTGTGGCCCAATTACTAGCACTCATGGATGGTATGTCAGAACGAGGCAACGTGATAGTTCTTGGGGCGACAAATAGGCCCGAGAGTATCGATCCTGCTCTGAGAAGGCCTGGACGATTCGATCGCGAGATTGAAGTAGGAGTACCCAATGCCGAGGGCAGGCTTGAAATTCTTCAGATACATACCCGTGGTATGCCGCTAGCGCCCAACGACATTGACCTTAGAAGTTTGGCAGCTGAACTTCATGGCTATACTGGTGCAGACATAAAAGCTCTCTGCAGAGAAGCTGCCATGAAGGCACTCAGAAGATATTTACCTGAAATTGATCTTGAAGGTGACAAAATATCAAGAGAGACCTTAGAGACGATGGAAATAAGAAATAAGGACTTTAGAGAAGGGATGAAAGAAATCATTCCCACTGCGATGCGAGAATTTTACGTGGAAATCGCAAAGGTAAGATGGAACGATGTAGGCGGTTTGTACGATGCTAAGAGGACTCTCTATGATAACTTGATTACGGCAATCAAGGAGCCTGAAAGGTTTACCAAAATGGGCATTAAACCTCCCAGAGGAGCTCTTCTCTTTGGTCCCCCGGGATGTGGAAAAACACTGATCGCTAAATCACTCGCAACCGAAAGTAGCGCTAATATTATTGTGGTGAGGGGCCCTGAGATATTATCTAAATGGGTAGGAGAATCGGAAAAAGCGATCCGAGAAATATTTAGAAAGGCGAAGGCTTCATCACCCTGCGTAGTCGTCTTTGATGAGCTTGATTCGTTGGCAAGGCCAAGAGGTGATGATGATCTGTCAGGCAATGAACGAGTCCTTTCTCAATTGCTGACAGAAATGGATGACTCAGGAAGTGCAGGTGTTATTGTTACTGGTATTACAAATAGACCTGATTTAATCGATACATCCCTCTTACGTCCTGGTAGACTCGATCTTATCTTGTACATCTCTCCGCCTGACGAGAATGGCAGAAATGAAATTCTCAAAATCTTGACTAGCTCTATGCCTTTAACGGAGGAAGTAAAGCTTGAGGAAATCGCTTATTCAACCAAAGGATTCAGTGGAGCCGACTTAGTGGCACTCACTAGAGAATCAGCGGTCAACGCCATGCGTAACAAATCAATGGTAATCTCGAGGGATGACTTCAAAAGCGCTCTTCAACACGTGAAACCATCCGTAACAAAGGACATCGAAGATTGGTACGAAAATATGCGAAGATCAGTTACTTACAGCATCCCAAGGCCTACAGACAAATCGTTCTATAGTTGAGCTGATATTGGGTATTCAGCATTATCAACTATCAATGATTCACTTTAGCCATCAGCGTGAATCCCTTTATTCATATTGTTGATATATAGCCAGTGTATACTTTGAAATATTAGATGAAATATCCTCTGCGCAATTTAATCTATGAGAAGATAAAGGATGTAGACAATATCACTGACGTAGATCTTATGAATAGTTTGACTAGGGATAATATTCCACTTACTCATGCCGACTTGGATAAGACATTGCTAGATCTTGAAATATATGGGCTTATTAGGGTATCTTGGGTAGCTAAGGACAAACGCAGAATAGAGAAAGCTTAGCATGTTCAAGCTCCACTTCTGAGTGGTCGAAAGTGGATTGTTGTATAATTGCCATATTGGGTCTCTAGAGGGTTTTAGCGTGGTCACAATCGGTAGTAAAATAAAGCATCCAGGGCTAACCCTATAAAGACCACTACCAAATATGGAGCAGTAACTTTGTACGCCTTCCATGCATACTCCGACGTAGCATTTTTTGTTAATTTATAATGGTATATCAACATCAAGGAGCCAGAAAAGGCGGCTATTATGGTATATACGAGTCCAAGCCCAAAAAAATACAGAGAAATGGAGTAGGGTAGAAGGATAAGGGTATTTAAAAAGATATAACTAGCGGCCTTTTGATTCCCGACTAAAACTGGTAACATCGGAACGTTGACACTAGCATATTCTTCCTTGGCCTTTATAGCCAAACACCAGAAATGTGGCGGAGTCCACATGAAAACTATCCAACCTACCAAAAAACCTAAAAGATCTACAGATCCAGTGGCGGTTGCCCACCCAGCCATAGAAGCAGCACTACCTGCGAAACCACCTATGACGATGTTAGACGCATTGCTACGTTTAAGCCATAGTGTATATACAACAACGTAAAAGATTATTCCAAGTATAATCATTCCAGTTGCTATTGGATTCAACGTGATCCAAGCTATGATCACAGCCAAAATACATGTAGCAAGGCCATACGCTAACACATTGCGTGGAAGTAACCTACCAGCAGGCAGAGGTCTATGCGAAGTTCTAATCATTATCTTGTCTATGTCTCGATCATAATAGTGATTAAGGGCGCTCGATCCCATCGAAGCTAGCGCCCCTGCTAAGGCAAGGAATCCTACCTGCCAAAATGAAACATCCCAACCTATGTTGGGGGTATTATCAAATCTACTACCCGCAAGTAACGATGTGATTGCAGTGATTACTAGTACTATTACGATACGTGGCTTCGATACCTCTATATAGTCACTAATACTCACTCTTCAAAATACCTTTATTTTGGTCTCGTAGACCTACCATTTAATTTATTCGCTCGATGCTCATAAATAAATTCTTAATTATTCTAAGAATTCCAGCCTTCATAGTCGAAGTGTTGTAAAAATTTGATAGTCGAATATTGCATATGTCTCTTTTATCACAAAATCCTTATCTTAGCTCCTCACATCGACCGAGCAAATATCGCTACTAGAATAAAGTTCACTCAAGCTTACAAAACCGATTCGTGGATTGTTCGTGGATTATTCTCTTATGCTTTCTAAAGTAGAAACCACCTGCCAAAGCATCGTCCTAATATGGGATTCCATCTGTCTGCTTTGAGTTAGACTCTCCAACATACTAATTGCATTGGCTGCCCTCACCGAAATACTACCTCCCTTTTCATCAGTAAGAGTAGAAAGAACATCTTTCACCAAATTCCTGGTATTTCTCTGAATATCTCGATT
>DATBGR010000140.1:0-1861 GCA_036557905.1 Nitrososphaeraceae archaeon
ACTTATTTTTACCCATTATTTAAATAGCATTTTGAATCATTTCATTGGTTGGTATATATACGAAGAAAAAGGGTAAAGGGTATTGATTATGCGTACATAGTAAGAAGTGTATGGGATCAAACAAATTCTTCTTCAAAGCAAAAGACAGTAAAATACCTAGGAAGAGCGTCATCAGTTACAGAAGAAATGATCCCTGTAGAATATCGCAATGACCCCTCTATTATTTCCTTTATAACTCGTTACAGCCGCATAGATAAGGAGAAAAATGATTCTTTGACTCGAAGACTAAGTCAAAATTTATTTGAAATGCTCTCTGCTGGTGACTTGCACAGCGTAATAAAAATTTTCGATAAATATACAGATTTGTTTGGAACTATGCAATTCTTTGACAATATGCTAAGGCCAATAATGTATGAAATCGGGAAGTTATGGGCAGAAGAAAAACTTGATGTTGCTACAGAGCATATTTGTGTTAATACGGCAAATGCGTTAATAAAAGTAATTAATGAAAGGCAATCTAAGCCTGCTACTAAAAATAACAAAGGGAAGGTGTTTATTTGCACGCCAAATGGTGAATTACATAATTTAGCCTGCAATGTTCTTGAATCTATTCTATTGTCAAAAGGGTATAAAGTTTATAATGCCTCTCCATCATTGCCTTCAGATTCAATAATTCATTCGTTAAATAATATTCAGCCCGACATGATTTTAATATCAGTAACTTTGGAGGACAATATTCAGACTACTAAGAATTTGATAAGGAAAATTAGAACTGGATTTTCTTCATTACCGATATTTGTCGGTGGAATAGCACTAAATAATACAAATAAATTAGAAGGTTTTGATGCACTTAATACTTCGGTTATTAGGAATGTTTCACTTCCCGATACTATAAAATCTATTAAATCAAGATTAAATGTAATGCCGACGTCACATGCCTAGCGATGATGTAAGTCTGAAAAAGTCATTATTGTCTGTTCGAACTTATTATCTAATCAATTATAATATGTAATAATCTGACAGTTATGTTATTCTTCCTTAAATTTGGTTAAAAGATGGTTGTTGGAAAAGAAACCGAACAATGCCAAAGACTAGTCAAACTAGTATGTCCAGGTTTCCTATACTAAGGTTACCAACAACCTATGTTTTGGTGTTTGTACTACAAATATAGACATGATTTTTCTAATATTTATTGTCTCTGGAATCGTATTTCTTTTCATTCCGGATTGTTATTACCTCTGACTTGATACTAGGATTGCTAATCCAATTGATTGATAGTTGTGATCTAATGAATGGCATAAGTTTTATTGCATAATCTATTTTTTTATCTATGATTATATCACCAAGTACAGATACTGTGAATTCTTTTGTCCTGAGTAGTCGCATTGATGATATCTCTCCAAACGAACTAGTCGGCCTGGCATATATGAGAAGGCGCATTTGAACGGCTTAGCCGAGATTGTGGGCTGATTGTGCATCAAGAATGCCCAGATATTTGTGTTGTGATTGTGATTATGATCTATCAATTTGCTCTGTCTTAGCAAGATAGGATCTATTTTCACCCAAAATAGTATAATTGGAATAATTCTAGAGACAATTAGGTGTTGTTTACTACACGCATGAATCTACCTGGTTTACAGATAAGAAAAGGATTTGGTTCGTTGAACATTACTTCTCTAGATCGACTATTATAGGTCAAGAGTTCCCATCTATAATTCTCTATTATTCTAACTATGTCACACCGTCGACTTGATATGTTCAGATTCAAGTTCGGTCTCTTTTACCATGCTTCTTCATTGATGTCTTGCAGGAGAAGTGAGCCATTCATATATATCCTGAAATACATATTCTTCCATTGGAC
>DATBGR010000141.1:0-4082 GCA_036557905.1 Nitrososphaeraceae archaeon
TCTTATTTGCTCTGATGTCATATTATTATCAATATCTTTAGAATCATATGCGCATATACCAATAGCAGGAAAGTTAAATCTTTGTTCTAAACATGATTCATATTCGAGTAATTCTTTAGTAAATCCATTCTTGAAAAATGCTGTCATATCTCCGAATATTCGTATTCCTAGCTTACCTCTGCTAAGACAATTTTCCGCCAAAGCAGACCATAAGTCAACTATTCGCTGAATATTTGGTATACCATCAGGAAAATACATTTCTTCTGTAGTTCTAATAATAATAATATCACCTCTTGATTCTAGTTCTGCAACATTTACTTTCCATTCACTTCTCATCCTGGCACGAATTTCATCCTTTGACAGATCGGTAGTTGTAATAACGATAGCCTCATTTCTTTGTAGGCCGTCCTTCAGAAAGGCAAAGGCTTCATTAAATTTTTCATCATTGTTAATATAAACTGCAATTATGTGATTTCCTAGTTCAACTGTCTGTAACCTTCGTGTCATTCCTAATTTGTAAAGGTTAATGTTGGATATTGGCATCCACTTTATTTTATCATTATAACAATTAGGACATTTGGCAACTGACACACTTTTTGAAGGTAAAGACGAAGCGCTCCAAAAACATCTCTCGCAAAGTAGGAAATGTAATTGCTTGGAAATCTCTTTTTTGTCATCACCATAATTATTTAATTCAGGTGCGTCATACATAATGAGACCTCCTCCTTCTACTATTTATTTTTACTGTAGAACACATCGCTAACCTCGTAATATTGATATAATATTTATATTATTGAATTGCATCTTTGGGGCAAAATAATAATAAAATGCATAATATATGACATGAATAATTCGGGAAATGCTTGTTTTGGTTCTATTAATCATTTCAAATGATTTATTTGATTAAAATGTTTGAGATATCTACTCTAATGCGATCGTGGTAGAATTGTCAACTTGTGTCAGGAGGAATGCCCATATGACTAGGCTATGCATGAAGGAGTATTATTGGAATGGGTCAAAGCATAAGAAGGTTAAAACCTAAAGCTAAATGGTAGTCTCAGATAGTCATCTAAGACAAAATACGTGATTGCCAAACTTTACCACTGTCTATTCCGACGACGTGACAGCATTATTGTTAGTTATCATCCTCGATGGGTATAGTTGAGGGTATGAATGGCTTGAGAGATATGATACCTGAATTAGATAAGAGATTCAGATATGCTGTAGAAGTTAGACATAGTTCATGGTTTCAGGATTTGGCATATAGTTTTTTTGCAAATAACAATATCTGTATCGCATGGTCCGGAGCCAACTAACAGATATAAGAACTCCTCCAATAATTACATCAGATTTTCTCTACATATGATTTATTGGAGATAGAACACATGATTTTGGCAAGATACAAAAAGACAGGGTTTCAGAGCTTGGAATTTCATTAATAATAAAATCATTACAGAGGTTATACGTAGCGCTAATTTTTCTGTAATTATTATATTGTTAAGAAATACATCAATAAATATAATAGAACTTATATGATATTTAACCATATACTATAAATAATATATTGATATTTAACCATATACTATAAATAATACATAGATTATAGCAATTAATGAATAGCTTTCGTATGACACTTGACAATTCAACATACGTCGAATCTATCCCAAATAAAAGATCAATAATGCGCTATCGTGAATCTGCTTTAATCTCTGCAGTTCATATTCTGATTCGTCTGACTGAAGGTAAGAGCCCTGAGAATATAGCCAAGGATTTTGATGGTAATATCGAATTGGTTCGTATTTGGATAGATTACATGATAGGTATTAACTGGATTTATAGAAATGCAGTTGACGGAACCTGGGTAGCTTCAGACGACGGAAAAAAGTGGATAGAAAAATTTACATAATATAATAATGTTAATATTATATAGCTAGCTTCATATGGTTTTTAGTGCAAAAAATGTATTTTGACCCGTAAATCATATAAATCTCACGCACTGAATTTATGTATTATTAAAAGGCATATTCTCGTATATGAAAGAGGGATTTGTAATCAGTTATGATCTTGAGGTTATCCAATAAAGTCAGTAATTACTTTTCATCATCTCCAGTATTCATTTTATGAGACAAATGTTATTGGTGTGCAACATACCTTGATAAGACGAGGAGACCGATAGATAATAAATGTCCACATTGTAGTACTGGAATTGAGCTGTCCAGCTTTCCTATTATGTCCAGCTAATCATTTACTTTTGATTATAATGAAAGACGTGGAGTAGAATTAGATTCGGATCCGGATAACGTAACACTGATTCATGAAGAAATGAGCTGATTTCTAAAGAGAGACAGAGAAGAGCGACGAGACAGACTTACCCTAGCAATAGTAGCAGCAAATAGCCATTATGCTGGGTTTGGTCCTGGAACTGCTAACACATTTAGGAAAATGTTGGATTTGTCAGAAGTGACACAATTCCTTACTTTCTCCTGGGATATACCAGAGATTTCATACATAATCAGATATAAGAATTCTCTATACTTTTTATAATATAAGTTCATGATCATTTACTATGGCTGATATTGGGATTAGCAAAATCGTAGCTGCAAACTAAGATTGCTTTGACCATATCGTTCGTATAGTCAAAGCTGAAGTCTACATTGTAGCCAGAATCATGGTAGATATACTTACTTAGGCGAATAGTCTTGTGATAGTTATTATTATGATATATACTGCCATGATCAAAGTTACTAAAGACCTCGCCAAAATAAGAAGCGAATCGGTAAAGTTGATGTTTAAAAGTACAGGTCATAAATCGATCCTTAACTTAACAGAAAATACCCTAACCTTGTAACGATAAAATCTGCCAGTGGGTTCTGCTCTGGCCCACTGGCTAAGTTTCTAGACAGATCATCTTCAGTATACGCCTTAAATATACGATATGAATTATGTAAGATTCTAGAGAAATGAGCAAATTTATAGTGATACCACTATGGTGAGAACACTAAGGTAGAGGTCAAAAGAATCTAGATGCGTTAGTGCAGTTCAAGTTCATAAGTAGGCTTACATGTTACCAAAATAAGAAGGACTCATCCATTTGTTAGTAAATGATAGGTCCAATCGGCTGCATAGTTATACTGAGGTTTGATAGGATTGGTAACACTAACTGTGAGATGTAGGTCATGTTTACCAGCAGGTAGAGGTTTTAGGAATACAAAGTATCCATTAGTAAACGCTCTGTATGTGCCAGGCTTTTCCTTGAAAATATTATCTGAAGGTATAGTTACGTTATAAAATCCAGAGTCTATCCTGGATTGGTCCAAATTCTGAATCTTAACTCCATCAAGAGTTGCACCAATTACATCAAAAACTTACGAAGACATTATATGGTTATGGCAAACAATGCCGCAAGTGTAATTTAATAGATATGGTCAGAGCAAATAAAGGAAAAAAGTAAGGAATTATCTGTAATTTGGTGTTATACATTCCTTGCCTAATTACATTCTTGCTATCCAGCGCTTTCGATCTCCTTTATATACTATAAGTTAAAATGTTTGCAATCATAGCGAGCAATTTTGTCATAATGTTACTATATAAAATATTCTTTCGCCTTTCCGACTATAAAGCTTATTAATAATAACAACTGATCTAACAGTCAGATCACACGTCTTGCTAAGTATTTATATTGGATACATTCTTGCATATTGATACATTACTAATTAGGAATGTATATGTCGGGGTTAGGCAAGAAGGATTTCTTTACATATTATTTTAATATGGTGACGATGTTAATTCCGCTAATATTTATTGTAATAGGAATACAGATAAATCCAATTTGAAATCCTCTAACTCTTAACATTAATTTCGGACAAGCTAATTTTAGTTCTATTAAAGAATTTGATATGGTACATCCTGTGACAATAAAACTGATCTATCTATGGTAATTGATCCAAATCTTGAAGCCGTAACAAAAGGATTGAACATTCCTACTACTATGGCATATATCAGAACTAATGACTTTTTGATACTTTGGTAAGGAGAAGTGATTTATTACACGCCATATGCTCCAGATAAAGAGATAGTGGATA